>JAADHD010000241.1:0-4011 GCA_013152075.1 Verrucomicrobiota bacterium
CATCGTGCACAAATCCCGGCAACGTCCCTTCATCTGATCGCGCGCCACCTCCAGGCATCGCATGCCCCTCTACTACCAACACCTTCCAATCCTGCCGTGCCAGTTCAATCGCAGCCGCAAGACCATTCGGCCCCGACCCCACCACCACCGCATCGTATTCCGATTTGCTTGGTGTATCCGAATATTTCAGTTTTGTCATTGAGGCATGGCGGGAATATTTTTCATCTCTTCCCCCAATTCACTTTTCAAAATTGGCTCCGCCTATCTCCATTATATTCCGGTTCACCACTCAACACTCTCACCCCGCTTCGCGTTTACCGAAAAATTTCACCACCAGCGCTCGTTCCGGCGGCGCACTCATCAGAGAAACTCCGACAGTCAGTATCGTTGCGACGATGACATCCCAGAATAATGGCATCACACCCAGAGGCTCATAAGCTTGGAAACCTCCAGTGTCCAGATACCCAATAACATTCAGCACCAAATGCATGCCCATACCTCCAAGCATCCCAGCAATCGCACCCGCACCCGTCATTCTTTGCCAGTAGAGCGCCAGAATCATCGGCATCATGAAACTCGACGCCAGACCCTCACTCGCCGAGATAATCAAATCCTGCAAATACTCTGGCGGATTCAAGGCGCAAAGAATAGCCAGTATTCCCACTCCACCCGTCACGCTCCAACTCAATCGCTGCAGAGTCTTATCAGAAGCATCCGGATTGATGTTCCGCTGATACACGTCCCTAACCAGTGAAGAAGAAATCACCAGCAGGAAACTGTCCACGCTGGACATCACCGCAGCAAATGGTGCGGCCACCACAAAACCCGCAAGCCAAGGAACCCCAGCCACAGCGGTCGTAAACGTCGAAAATTCCGGCATCACACTGTCGGGCTCGATTTCCATTCCCGGCATCAACACCCGGGCGCAGACAAAAATTATTAACAGCGCAACATAGATAAAACCAAAATAAAACGCCACCGTCACCATCGCTCGGCGCAATACATGGGTATGATCAAAAATCATCATTCTAACCTGATTACTAGGCTGACCAACTCCACCAAAGGGCCACAGAATAAACAAAGAAAACGCCATGCCAATCGCCAGAAATCCCGCCGCTTCTTTCAAGTCAGGTCCCGGAGCTCTCACATAAACGCCCTTCTCTCCAGCACCGCTCGCATAACGGGTGGTCTCGATGACTTTTACGTTCACCAATTCTGACACCGAGTGCCCTTTGAGCTTTTCAATCTCCGCAGGCGTGGTGATACGAATCATTTCCACCTCATCACTCGCACCTTTTCCGGCCTCGATCACCCCTCGGCTTTTCATCCGGTAAATAGATTTTTCACCCTCCGCAGAATGGGTTTCTATCCAAGTCCCCTTGTTAATCTCAATTGGCTCCGCAGACTCTCCCTTCAGCTCCAGAACCGCGATCAAGTGTTCCGGCGGTGTCATTTCCGCCAATGCCTGCGTCGCTTTTTTTAATCCCCCCACTTGATACAATGCCAAACCCAGCAATAGCAAAACTCCGAAAGCCATGACGATGCCCTGCATCACATCGGTCCACACCACCGCACGGAAACCGCCGTAGGACACATAAGCAATCACCGCAATGCCAAAAATCAGCAGACACAAGGCGTAATCCGCGTCCGCCTGACCCAATAGCGGTATTCCACTAAATGCTCCATCCGCCCAGGATACCGACGCCTTGAAAACCGGCACATCCTTCAACAGAGTGCTCATGATCAGACTGCCCGCCTTGAACTGCGCCAGCAGATAGGCAAAAAGGAAAACCACAATGATCAGCGTGCCTACCAATCCCACCCCTTTGTTATTAAACCTCTCCCGCAGCACCTCGGGCACGGTCAGAGCATTCGCCCGTCGAGCCACCTGGTTCAAGCGCTTGCCAATCAAAGCCATCGCCACCAGAGGAACGGTCATGTAACCCGCAATCCACAATCCCACTACCCAGCCGTGGGTATAAATCCGCGCAGGGAAGCCCATGAAGCTACCACCCGACGCACTCGTCGCCGCGAAAGTCAGGGCCAGAGCCCATACCCCGAAACCTCGACTACCAAGAAAATATTCGGACACAAAACCCTCTTTTTTATCCCCACGTCCTGAGAGCCAGGCCAGAAAAAACACTGCCGCCATATAAGCCGAAAATGTCCACAATATACTAGAATCACCGGAAGCCTCTTCCATAACTATTCATCCCTCCCTTCACTCGCATTTCCCTCTTCTTCCCCAACTTTCACATTCTTACTTCCTTGTTCGATATTGCCTACGGGCAGTATCTCCGGCTGACTTGCTTCGCTGCGGCTGGATATTTCCATCCCACTGTCCGCCAGCAAATCGTGATCCTTCATAAAACGCAAGGCAAACCAGAGAGTGAACACCGTTGCCAAAAACCACGGCAATATCACCACCCAGAACACCCACGAAGGCATGCCCAAAATCATGTTTATCATCTCACCTTCAGGTGGCTTTCGATAAGCCAAAAGTTTACCAAGCCCAATCGCCCAGGTCGCAAACACCACCCAAAATATCACCGCCACCTTCAACTCGCGTCGTGCACTGAGCAACAACGGGTCCTCATCCTCACGCGGCACTCTCCAATCTTCGCTCATTATGCCCAGGCTTCTTTTACAAATCTCACAAAATTCCCACTCATCACGCCATCAATATCCTCTTCCGAGAAACCGCGATCTTTCAACAGTTCTGCTATCCTCGTCAAGTCTGCAATGGTATCCAGATCCACCGGGCATTGCTCCTTCCCGAAACCTCCGTCCAGATCCGAGCCAAGCCCACAGTGTTTAGCGCTCCCGGCCAGCTGGCAAATGTGATCAATATGCTCAACCGCCGCTTCAATTTTGACTCCTGTCGACTGCGGAGTGGATTCCCCGCGAATCCATCCGGTTACCAGCATCCAGGTATCAAACACCGTCCCGATCACCGCGCCACGATCGATCAGCGCCTTAAGCTGTTCATCGGAAAACTGGCGTGGATCATCCACCAATGCCCGGCAATTCGAATGACTCGCCCAAACCGGACCATTAAAAATATCCAAACACTGCCAAAAAGTATCATCACACAAATGAGTCGCGTCCAGTATCATGCCCAGACGATCCATCTCTTTCACCAAATCCTCACCTCCTGGTTTCAGTTTGCCCGTTCGGTCGTGACCAAAAGCATAACGCCCCTCTCCATAATGCGCTGGCCCCATTGCACGTAATCCGGATTCCCACGAGCGCTCCAAATGTTGTGGAGTGATGATCGAATCCGCTCCCTCCAAACTCAAAATATACCCAATCGGTGCATCCGCAGGGACCTCATCCTGAGACCACAAAGCCAGCTGATCCTCAAAGGCCGCCAGATCACGCAGCATTTTCATTTCGCCGACCGCTTCCATTTCCTGATACCAAGCGAGCTGCGCCTGGGTCGCTCCCCACGCCTGCTGCGGTGAATTCCATCCCGAGGCCACCGCCCCCGGTTTCATGCAACCGGCAATCTGGGTTGCCACCACGATCCCCATCCCGGCCTCGCGCATTTCCGGGAAGGCGACCACTCCACCCGCACGACCTTTCCCCGTCATGCCCTCTTCTTCAGCACGAATATCTGCAACGCTTAATCGCAAGTCGCGATTAAATTCAATCGCATTCAGACTCAAGTCCAGGTGAGCATCAAAAATCATTCTTTCGGGGGTTACTGTTTTAACTTAATCACACTTACACGACAAAAATAAATAACCACTGATTTCAGGCATGTAGTGTGAAATCAAATCGTCAGACGGCGGTCTCGCGCTCTCACTTTCCAGCGCTCCCCCGTTGCTTTGCCGTCACGTATCACGATCACTTCCATGTGCAGAGCAGTTGTCGGACAAATATGACCCGGCACACCATACACCACATCACCGACTGAAAACTCATCAGCCTTATCAGTCTTCACCACCAGATGTTCTTCGCTTTGACCCAGCGGTTCCGCATCCGCAAGCAGGCCAAAAAATTTCACCC
>JAADHD010000241.1:4090-17859 GCA_013152075.1 Verrucomicrobiota bacterium
CGCATCAGCAGCACCGCTGCGAGATTAAATCCTAAGTCAGGGAAGTTTGCGCCGTAACCCGCATCCCAGAATGTCGTCGTTCCCGGACTGCATTCCCAGGGCACTCCCGTCACTCGCTCTGCGTCTCCCGCATGCATCGCAAAAGTCGGCGACCCTCCGGCAACGATCACCGGCAATTCGATTCCATCGGCACGCAAACTCTCGACAAAAGTCGCCAGCGGCTCATACGACTTCTCAAAATGAGCTTTTCTCTCTGCCGGATCCACCTCGTGAACATGCCCATCGTAAATATGCAATCCCCCAAACTCCGTTCCCTCGGCATCGACGATTTTCCGGCACAGCGCCACCGCTTCGTCGCCCATCACAATACCTGTGCGATCCATTCCGCAGTTCACATCAAGGTACAACTTCAGCGTCTTACCCGCTGCAGAAAAACACGCTGACACTCTGGCCAGCACCCCTTCGTCATCCACCAGCGCGGCAAACTCCGTGTCAGGAAATTTCTCAACTAAAGCCAACATGCGCTCAACATTCGGACCCACCGGTTGATACGCTACCAACACCCCCTTCGCTCCAGCTTCAGCCGTCATTTCCGCCTCCGCAATCGTGGCGCACTTAAATTTAGTAATCCCCGCCTCACCCTGCAGCTTCACCACCTCTCCCAACTTGTGGGTCTTCACATGCGGCCTCAAGCGATCCGCATTGCCATCCGCCAGTTCCAGCATGTGCTGAATGTTTTTCTCAACCCGAGCCGGCCATACCATCAGAGCTGGCGATGCCAGTTCCGCTACGTTCTCAACCTGATACCAATTTTCCTCACTCATGCTATTGATCTGGAATAGATTTACCTACGCTTCCTCGATCTCGATAATCACCTCGATCTCCACTGGAATTCCACCAGGCAGCACATTCGCCGCCATCGCACTGCGCGCGCCAATACCAGCATCACCAAAAACCTCGCCGAACAACTCACTGTAACCATTGACCACCTGGGGTTGTTGATCGAAGTCATTGGTGGAATTCACCAACGCCAGTGATTTGATCACCCGTTTCACTCGATCCAAACTTCCCAGCTGGGCTTTCATCGTTGCCAACAGTGCAAGTCCAACCTGTCTCGCCGCTTGCTGACCCGCCTCCAGGTCCATGTCCTCGCCAACTCGGCCCTTAATGTAAGACTTATCATTCAACAAGGGTCCATGACCAGAGATGTAGGCAATATTTCCCACGATCACCATCGGCTTATACACCCCGCCCAACGGTGGTGCAGGCGGCAGATCCAATCCCAACTCAACAATTTTTTCTTCAGCACCCATAATACATTTAACAATTAAGATTTATCATTTAGCATTTTTTCGCATTCCATTCCTAATTCTTAATTCTTAATTCTTCAATAAACGGCTCTTCCTCCGGTGAGATCGAAAGTGAAAGCGGTATTAAACCCGGCTTCTTCCGACACGATCCAACAAGTCAAAGCCGCCACCTCATCCAGAGTGCCGCAGCGTTTCATCGGAATCTTGTCCGTCATGTACTTTACCTGTACCGGATCGATTCCATCCACCATCGGGGTACGAATCACTGCCGGAGCAATCGCATTCACGGTGATCCCAGTTTCGGCATAATCTTTTCCTACCGCTTTGGTCAAGCCAATCACACCTGCTTTACTCGCCGAATAAGCGATCATTCCTGCGTTACCCTCTTTGCCCGCAATCGAAGCGAATAGCAAAATCCTTCCGTAGTCTCTAGGCTCCATCGCTTTGATCGCATATTTTGTGATCAAAAAAGACCCTGTCAGATTGATCGCACACACTTTATCAAAAGCTTCCGTATCCACATCAGTGATCTTAGTCGAAGTCGGCCCCACCACCCCCGCGCAGTGAACCACCACATCCAGACGCGCCTCACCACCACCACTGGCAGTCACCGCCTCAACACCCGCCTTCACCGATTCCTCATCAGCCACATTCACCACCTGCATACTCACCGTCAACCCCTGCTCACCGAATTCCGCACACACCTGTTCCCCCAACTTTTCATTCATGTCGAATATCGTCACCTGCGCCCCCTCTCTGGCAAGACGCTCCACCACTGATTTCCCAATCCCATCGGCACCCCCCGTCACAATCGCGACCTGATTTTCAAAACGTTTTTCCATGGCTTGTTGTAAACTTGAAGCCAGATGCTTCACCATCCCCCGCTATATGACAACCAGAATCTAGGGAATAACCAATATCGAACAATGAATGCCGAAGGAAGAAGTGAAAAGACAGTCGGGTAACGCTTCATTATTTTCCTCTTCACTTCATCATTCTGCGGTTCCTTGCTCGATATTCGATATTCCCACTCCTTGTTCAATATTCGATATTCCCACCTCCCCCTGACGCCGCCAATATCTCACCGCCGCACCTAGCACCAGAGCAATCATAATTGCGATCAAAACTCTCCTTTCCTGCATCGTCAAGCCTTTCACCTACCTACCTCCCCACTGAATTCCCTTTCGACTTCATCCAAATACTTTGAAATTCTGTCCTTTCTTACAGGAGGTTTCCCCTGTCGGATTTTTTCACTGGCTTGATGATATCTCTCAAAGTCGCCCCCCGGTTCTTCCAGTTGTGTGGCTTCGTAATAATTTAAAAAATCGGTGACCCGCATTACCGTCTCGCCGATCCTTGTAAGTTCCTCATCCAATTCCAACAAATCCTCAGCTAAGCGCTTACGCTTCCCCTTCATTAAGCGGCTTACCGCTATTTCATATTTGCTAATCACCGGCGCATACAGGGGAAAACAATGATACCTCAAGGCCCGTAATTGCCTCTGATTCTGTTCAAGCATTTTTTTGCAATCCTTACGCTTGTAAAATTGTTCAAAATCGTGAATCCGACCACTGGTAAACTCGGGATATTTTTTCTTTCCGAACGGATTCAACTTCTCCCAAAAGCCTGGCTTTTTTGCTTTTGCACTGACCTCCTGCTTTTCTGCAGAAAATTTGATGGACAATGCTTCATTCAGCAAACTTTCAGTATCTTTCGCGCTCCTGTATTCCATCGCCTGCATTTCACCCATCATCGCGATCTGAAGCGACCACCATTTGTCCACCGAATGCTCCCCTCCCCTCAAACCCGGAAACTCCTCCTTCAGCAGCAGCTGGGCATCTCCATCAAATAGAATAAGCCTCGAAAGCAAACTTCCAAAATTTTTCACCCCATTTTTTTGATCAAACAAAGCCCCGAGCAAAGCTGCCGCCGAAGCTTCGTAAGTTGCCTTGGATAGCGAATCAAACGAGTCGGGGTTAGCCTTTAATATTTCATCCGCAGACAACAACTGCCTGGAACGCACGATTCCGGCGTAAAAGTCACTCGGGCTCCCCAGCCTGCGATGCTCGATTAATCCATGAACTCCTGACAAAACCCAATGGGGAACCTCAAGTCTTTTACCCTCCAACGCATCCGCACTTCTCTGATTGCGCAACATCCGCTCCAGAAGCAACAGTCGCAGAAGTTCTCGAGAAAATTGTTGCCCCGAAAACTCGTCACTCAGCTTCACATACAAGTGCAATACAAATTTGTTACCTTCGATCAAATCGATACGCGTCACCAAGGTTCGACCGCTCACACCCACATCCGACATTTTGCCTTTTGTTTCGATCTCGATCGGGTAATTCCACGCAACCCTCCGGTCGCCCAAAATCCTCCCCAACTCCTCACTCACCGTTTCTGCAAATGACGCCATCACTCCGCGGCCCCGGGCATCAGGCGAACGCACAAGAATCTGACCGGAACGACTCAAGCGCTCATCTTTCCCCAAGGTTCTCGTCTCCACTCTGGCGCTACTTCCGGAATTCGATTGAGCACAGGCATAAGAAACACCGGCGATGCAAATCACCCAGCATATAGCGCAATGCCTCAATCTGAATTTCCCAGCTAACATCCCTCACTCCATCCAGGCCAATATGCTCCGACTTCGCCTAAACCCCTCCCTGTTATTTTTTTCGACTCGGCACGACGACCACCGGTAAGGTCGCATGACGAATGACTCCCTCTGCCACACTGCCTAACAACATCCGCTCAACAAATCCGCGCCCGTGAGTCCCAATCACTACCATGTTAGCTTCACGTTTTTCGGCGAATTCCAGCAAACCATGCACGGTGTCCCCTTCACGCATATAACCAGAGGCATCGACCCCCTTACTCTTTAACTTATCGATCCACTCGCGTATTTTATTTTTCTCCTCGCGTAGCTCCTCCTCCCTTTCATCCACACCCGGATAGGCATATTCAGCATAGCCGACAAAATCCGGCTCCGGCGCGTAGATGTGCACTAGATGCAGGTGAGCGTGCAACGCTTTGGCCAATTCAGTAGCGTGATCCATCACAGGTTCGGCCAAATCCGAAAAGTCGATTCCAACGGCAATGTTTTTCATGAGTTTTCCTTTCTATTCAGAGTATAGAGCGTATTCAAACACGCCATATGTGTAATCTGCCACAAACCTTCTTCATCGGCGATTGAAAAATCACCCTTCCCATGGCATAATTTTATTATGCGCGACACTCTTACCCGTTTAAAACAGCGAATCGAAAGCAACGATTCCCTCAATCAAGATGATCAACAGACTCTGCTCAGCCTGATCGAGGAACTCGAATCCGAAGCCGACGATCTCCAACAACACCCGGCATCCGGAAAAGTCTGCGAAGTAATCGATGCCGCCGGGGCTGCCAATAAAGAAAGCGGAACTGATGACGACGACGTCGGCCTGCTTGAATCACTCCAGCTCTCCATCCAGGAAATCGAAGCCGCCCACCCACGGGCTGCCGACACCCTCGCCCGCATGGGGAATATTCTCGGGCGAATGGGAATTTGAGCGCGCGTATTTACCGCTGAAGACTCTTTCTATGGGAACTGACCTGAATAGCACGGCATTAAGCGACAGCGTCATTTTTTTCCCGACCTCCATCTGGCTGCTTTTTTTACCGCGGATTTCGCGGATGCACGCGGATAATAAAAACGGTTTAATCCCAGTGCGAAGCGCTGGGTAGAAAACCCTCCTCATCCAGCCCTGAGCCGGAGCGAAGCGGAGACAGCTGGAGGCAACGGGCGAAACGCATTGCGGCCAGTTGCTTAACTATTGGCAACTATTCAGGTGCTTGGAATGGCTAGGGTTGAGAGTTACAAAATTGATCTGTCGGAATTCAGCCGAGGCGCCGTAATTTTATCCTGATTGCCAGGAACATCAGGATTCCCATTGAGGCAACAACCGTCTTCTCTGTGATTCTTAAACCTATGAAGTCCTTACCGGCTACAACCAAGAAAAAGAAAAATAGAAAGCCAAAAGCCAATGCTAATTTATGGGTATCTCCGAAGGATTTTCCACCGGCAAAATAAAAGATCAAAAAAATTTCAATTACCACAACGGCCAATAAAAGAAAGACAAGCAATGGCAATGAAGGAGGATTTGGAAATCCCGGAATGACGAAATGTCTGAACCCTTTTGCGAACTTGACGCACATAATCTGCAGCAACCAACCAGCACCGCCGTCCGAACCCCTGGAACACCGACGTCCCCGTCGGCCTCTTCCTCGAAAATTGGAAAGAAGCTTAAAAAACTAGCCGAGCACAATTGCGAAAGCCACGCCTCCCCTTGGCCGCGGAAGCTTTAGCCCTTCCAGCTACCTAATTTTGAGATATTATGCGGTCAATGACAATGGGGGCACTCAAGCCCTCCCAGAACCAGTCCTATTCAGCTACTTACTTTTCCCCCCAAGATCAAAAATAGCCTGCTTCACCGCTATAGTAAGATCTACCACTTGTTTTTTAGCGTAAATGATCGTTTCCGCACTGGACGAATCATAAATAAAATCATAGTCATTACCCATCTTGCTAACTATTAAATATAATTCTCTGTTCAAGTCCTTATCAAGGTTACGCTCGAGTTGATAACGGTCCATACCACCCAGCTTCATAACGGATTTCATATCAAATGGCTTCTCTCCTTCAATTAGCGCCTTTTGCACGGCTTCTTGTTGCTTTTTTTCTGCAACTTTAGCGTCTTCAAACTTCACTTTCAGTTCTGCGTTTTCCGGCTTGGAGAGATAATACGCACGAAGATCATCTTTAATCGCCTTAACATTCACGGAAGCAATGTCTCCGGCATGCGAAACGGCGGGTAAAAGCGCAAACAACAGGGCCAATAGTTTTAGTTTTATTTTCATTTTTTCTGTTTCCTTTGATCAAGCATACCAGTTCAGACCTCACAGGGTCAATGGAGGAAGGTCCAATCACAAGTTAATTTACCCCACCTGTGAATCGTGTGCATTTCAATCTATTGCTCCTATTCTGGCCCTGTCAGCATTGGTGAGATGCTCTCCTTTACGGGGCTGCAGGTTGGTTCTCACAATCACAATCCCTGTCATAAAATCATGTAAGGATCTTCGCTTTTCATTGGTAAACATTGTGATCACCTCTGCAAAAAACCACAGCAAAAATATGAATGCAAACAATGCAAGCGCTGATGAATTCACTGTATCCCGGTGAACCGTAAGCCGACGAAATTTCGATTTCCATATTCTTAAAAACTTTTACAAATCCCCTACGCAAACCTTTACGACAACCGATCAGTCAAGTCCATGTTCCTTACTGCCATCGACTGTAATAAACGCAATGCTTTTTGAGGGTCGTGAAGAAACACTTTCGTGAAGGCCTCTTTGGGCAATGCCATCAACTGAAAATTCGCAGTGGCAAATACATCTGCCGAGCGAGGCTCACCGGTTATCAAGGCCAACTCCCCAAAAACGCTACCCTGGGTTAGACGAGTGAGCACTGCCCCTGATTCAGACAACTTCACTTCCGCTTCGCCATCGATCACAACAAAAGCTTCCGAAGCAGCCTCTCCGGATTTTACTACCTGCTCACCTGCGCGGTAAAAACAACGTTCATAATCCCCGGCGATATCAATTAAATCGTTCTTTTGAATGAAATTAACAAAATAATCATTCAGATTTTTCATATCTAACAGCAAGGGCATCATTCTGGCTCCGCTATGAGCTTCGATAAACTCTTCCCCAACGGTCTCAAACCCAACTCTCTGAAACAATCTGGCCAGCCGCGGATTCGCCGGTGCCGCCAGATGGGTTATACCACTGGTATGACTCAACGATATAGCCATCAGCATCAGACCCATTCCAATTTTACTCCCACGGTGATCCTCCGACACACAAAACATCCCCGCATGACCAAAAATACTCTCTTTCGGCAAGTGATCGCGGTAAGCAAAATACTTATCCGCCGGCACTCCTACCTGTGAATCCAAAGTAACTCGAACACTCCCAACCATCTCCCCATCAACCATGGCCGCATACATATTGGTTGATGGATAAGCATCATAACGGTCAAATATTCGTCGATCTTCGTTTACCTCCAACAGCCCCTCTTCTTCCGCAAACACGCGGTGCCGCAAACGCAGAACCTGATCAATCTCCTCAGACGTTTTAACTTTTACAATCCTGAAAGACATAAGTTCGTAGGGTAATAACTATAAAAGACAATTTCAACTTCCCCTACATCAATTTATTCCGACCGATCTGAATGCGGAGTTGAACCCGCCTCTTTATCCGCCTCTTTATCCGCCTTTGCCGAAAAATAATAGGGGCTAGCTTTTGTCTGGAATTTTTCGCGAAGTTTTTTATTTGCCTTTCGGCTCGACACCAAGGAGGAAATCATGGCTAGGAACAACAAGGCTAGCATTACTGTTATCATCCCCAGTGCGATTGCCATTGGATTCTTTGCGACAATAGCTTCCAAATACAAAATGACACCGTAATCAGGGATGAGGGCGATCAGATCCGAAAAAATTATTAGAATGAGAGTAAGCAAAAAGCCCACGACCATAATGCCAACAATCCAGCCAGCCATTCGTGAAACCGGAGTTTTCGGCAAAGCAGGTTGTTTGAAAATCAGCCCACACTCAGCACACTGGACGCGTTTTTTCCTGGAATCTTCGTAGATGATCGCAGGAATCAATCCACCAAAAAGCAAGAGTGCGCAGCCTACATCAGAGCTAGCTTCATAAGGCATAGAAAACCGCTCATCCTTTTTACATCTGGGGCATTTAAAATAAAATTTCATGTTCAGTAAGGCGACGCGCATAAGCCGCCTGATCGATCTAGTCAGCAGCTTGCAATTCTTCGAATAGTTTCAGATCAACTGGCATACCCTACCACTGTAAATGACTGTGCATATCTTGTTATTTCTAACGCGTCAATTGTGAAACCTTTGACATACATGCGATAGACGGAAACATTATTAACAGTCATAAACTGTCTGCCTTGTTTACAACAATAACAAGGCACCTGTTTGTAATATATTTATTGCGTAACCCCCAACACAAAAAATGATGAACGAAGAAATAAGCAATATAGGCATGCTGTCGGCCGGATTCACTTCCCGCCGTAACTTTATGAAAGTTGGCGTAGCTGGAGGGCTCGGCATTACTCTACCCCACTTACTGAAAAACAACGCGAACGCTGCCGCGAAATTTTATGCATCCAAGGAAGGGGTAGCCAAATCCTTGATACATATTTACCTACCTGGCGGCATGGCCCATCAGGAGGGTTGGGATCCCCATCCCACAGCACCGAGTGAATATCGAGGGCCTTACTCAGCGATCAAAACCAATGTCGACGGCATTCAGTTCGGTCAGTATTTCAAAGAACTGGCCAAGGTCGCGGACAAAATGACAGTCATTCGCTCTATGACTCACGGCGAGGCCGCACACGAGCGTGGAACTCATAATATGTTCACTGGATATCGCCCGAGTCCGGCAACGACGTTTCCGAGTTTTGGAGCGGTGGTTTCCCATGAGTTCGGATCACGGAAAAACTTGCCGCCATATGTATGCGTTCCAAGCCAACCAAATATTTACGCAGGAACCGGATATTTGAGCTCCATGTATGGAGCCTTCAGTCTCGGCAGCGACCCAGCATCGGGAAGCTACAAGGTGCGCGATTTATTACCACCCAAAGGGATCGATCAAGATCGTTCTGATCGTCGCCGCAGTCTCTTGGAAATAGTGGACAGCCACTTCCGTGAAAAGGAAAAAGCAGATGAGATCAGTGCGATGGATTCTTTTTATGACAAAGCTTACAGCCTGATCAGCTCGACTGAAGCTCGCGAAGCGTTCAACATCAACAAGGAACCCGATAAATTAAGAACCGAATATGGCAAAAACGCAGCCGGGGCGAGAATGTTGTTGGCCCGGCGTCTGGTCGAATCCGGCGTTCGCCTGGTGAGCATGACTTACGGCAGTTGGGATAACCATGACAACATCAAGACTGGTTTTGCCCGTCAGGCCCCCGATTTTGACCGGGCTTTGGCGCGTTTATTACGTGATCTGGATGATCGTGGCATGCTCGACGAAACCCTGGTGATGGTGTCTTCAGAATTTGGGCGGACACCAAAAATTAACAAGACCAATGGTCGTGATCACTGGCCGAAAGTGTTCTCCGTGATGCTGGCTGGTGGCGGGATAAAACGCGGTCTGGCCTACGGCACGTCTGATGCTCTGGGTGCTGAGCCCGATAAAAACCCTGTTTACGTGCCCGATCTGGCAAAAACGGTATATCATCAACTGGGCATCAATTCGGACAAAGAATTGATCGCACCGGGACCGCGCCCGATTGAGATTGTCAACGGCGGAAATCTGCTCACCGATATTATCACCTAAGCTTTTAAGCTTCATTTGAATAATAGCGTGATTTAGCGTGGAGCAGATTTGCAATCTGCCTCGATTTCATTTGGCCAGATCGCAAGAGCCTGCCTCACATTAATCTGCAGGTTCGAGAAGACACCTGAACCCAAGTGCTCGCTTGCCTAGCTCTCATCCAGCGCTCATATTCTGATCTCTTCCGATCAAGTTCTACACAGCAAGCTCACTACATGAATCCCTCTACTCGTTCCCGTCGCTTCTTTCTGAAATCCTCCTACTTGCTGGCTGCGGGCGCGGCGATACTCAGCAGCTCACTGCTCCAAGCACAATCGAAGCCAAATAAAAAGCCGCTCATTGCCTACGTCGGCACTTACACTTCGCCGCTCAAAAACATGCGGGACACCCAGGTGGATCTACCTCCGGGCAATGGACGTGGTATTCATTTGTTCAAAGTGGATCGCAGCACAGGAGCGATGACGCCAGCGGGTTTGCATGAGATGGGAACAAGTCCAAGCGCACTGGTTTTGAATGATGCCAAAACTCGCCTGTACTCAGCGAACGAAACCGAAAGACTCGACGACAAGGAGTCAGGATCGGTCAGTGCTTTTGCCATCGATCCCACTGATGGAAAACTAAAATTACTCAACAGTGTGAGTTCAGGCGGCAAGGGGCCTGCTCATCTCAGCATCCATCCCTCTGGGAAATTCGTGCTGGTAGCGAATTATTTTGGTGGCTCCGTAGCAGTGCTCCCAATCCTTCCCGACGGCAGCCTGGGAGAAGCGACTGACGTCAAAAAAGATGCCGGCAAGGTCGGTCCCACCAAAGCTACCAACGCGCCTCCGGGAAGCTTTGCTTTCAGCGGACACGACCAGACCCACGCCCACATGATCGAGTCCGACCCCTCGGGACGCTACATCCTGCACGTCGATCTGGGATTGGATAAAATTTTCGTCTGGAAATTCGATGACAAAAAGGGCCTGCTGACGCCAAATACCCCTCACTCCGTTTCGCTGCCGCCCGGAGACGGCCCGCGGCATTTCCATTTCCACCCCAACGGACGCTGGCTCTATTCCCTGCAGGAAGAAGGCTCAACCATCGTCTTGTTTGATTACGACCCCGAAAAAGGACAACTCAGCTCACGCCAGACCCTTTCCAGTTTGCCTCCCGGTTATGCCGGCAGCAATTTCTGCTCCGGGATTCTGGTGTCCGAAGATGGCCGTTTTGTCTATGTGGGCAACCGCCTGCATGACAGCATCGGGATTTTTTCCGTTGGCAAAAACGGCGAACTAACTTTTGTCGCGGACGAATGGACCCGGGGCAACTACCCACGCAGTTTCAGTTTCGATCCGACGGGTAAGTTTTTCTACACCTGCAACCAACGGGCTGACAACATTGCAGTGTTCCGCGTTGATCAAAAATCAGGCGGGTTGGATTTCACCGGCCATTACACTCCGGTTGGCAACCCTTCGATTATTATCTTCCTCGACCTTGAAAGGTGATCTCTCAATAATGCTTCAAGGCAAAGGCTCGAAGCTTTTCAACAGGCTGTATTTTTTGGCATCCCAGAGTCTGAGTGTGCCACTTAATCCCCCCGCAAGAATCATCGACCCATCCGGTGTCAGCGAAGCGGAATAGGCGTATTTGAATTCGCCTGGCAAGTTTTTGTTATTGGCTTTGAGTAAGCCGCTGCCCACCGCAGTGACCAGAGCTTCCGTCGTTTTTGCCATGAACTTCACTATGGTGACCTCCTGATCCTTGAATGAAAAAGTTCGATACTGCTCTCCCGTTTTGGCATCCCACAGAACCACCTTTCCGTCCGCTCCGCTGGTTGCTATCAAGCGCCCGTCACCGCTCCATGAGGCATCCAGCACTGCCAGGCTGTGTCCTTCCAACGATCTGGTGTTTTTCAGTGTATTCAGATCGTAAATTTTTGCCGTGCCATCCGAAGAGCCGGTGACAAACTGAGTTCTCTCAGGAGAAAAGTTGATGCTCGTGATCAAATCCGTATGAGAATCAATATTCTTGGTTTTCAACTTGAGCGTCTTAGTATCCCAAAGCTTCAATTGCCCTTTGCGTGAAGGAATGCCGCTGGCACTGACCAAAGTTGCATTGGGCCCGAAACCCAATGCAGTCACACGATCAATCAATATCTTACCATCTTTGCCATTACCTATCTTCCTGGAAAAATTCCACTTCCGTTGCGTCGGCCATGATTTTGACATTCCATCTCCACCTAGTGTTATCAGGCCGTCTTCCTTATCGAAAAATATTAGTTTCAGAGGAGCTTTAGCAAGAATGGACTCCAGAAATATACCCGTTTCAGAGCCGTAGAGATGAATGTTGCCGTTCTGGTAGGCCACGGCAAAATAGAGCCCGTCGTTTGAGAAGTCACCGCCTACGATCGGGTATTGAGGAACCTTCTTTGATTGAATTTCACTGGTAGCCTTTAGCTTTTCATCCAGACTTTTTAAATGCGCTTCAAGCTTCGTTTTATCGACCTTAGCCTGAGCCAAATCCTTCACGGCCTTGCCATGCATCACCACCGCCCTGTCCTTGCCGACTTTCAAGGATGCGATTTTGCTGATGATTTTCTGAACTTCATCTTTGCCCACCTTCAAGGCGTCTTCCCTTTTCTGTTTGTCGGTTTCTTTTTCTTTAGCCGGTGGTTTGACTGCGCTCAGCTCTGTGGCCTTTTTTTGCGCAGCTTTTAATTCAGTCTCTTTGGCCGGAATTTCCTTGGTGATATTGTTCGAAGACTCCAATTCTTTTTTGGTGGTCTCCTCCAGCTTTTTGATAAGCGCAGTGGCCCGTCTGATATTGCCATTGGCAACACTTTTATTGACGTTCAATTGATCTATCTCCGCCTTGACGTTTGGATCCTGACCCAGGCTGACCAGATATTTTGCCGGCTTGGTCAAATCCCACAGCAAGACCCGTCCTTGGCCGCTCGCCGTGAGCAAGCGCTTTGCTTTGATCTGCAGGGAAAAATGTTGCAAGCCACCCCCATGCTTGAAAGTCGTTTTGACTTTTTTTGCCTTGAGATCCCAGATGATGACCTTGCCTGCAGAACTGGCGCTGACCAGTGGATATTGTGCATCACTGATGAACTGCATGACCCCTTTGCCGTGTCCTTTAAGGTCATAATACAGATTTTTGTCATGCACAAGAGGCTTGGACGCAGCTGGTTTCGCGGCTGGTTTCGCGGCTGGTTTCGGGGGCACCGGAGCTTTCTGATCGAACAGTTCTATCTTTATCACCCGGATCGTTCCGCTATCAAAACCAAGAACGACTTGTTTCTGGTCATGCAGAATCGCCACTTCTGAAATGGCTTCCGGAAAATCGAGCAGGCTGGTTTTTTTGTTGTCATGAACCAGCCTTTTGAGCTGAGTTCTTTTGTCATTAAGATAGAGACTCCAGGTTTTGTCTTTGCTTGTCGCCCGAGAATCCACAGGATTCACAGGATTCAATTTTACCTTATATTCTTTTGGTGCCATCGATGAAGCGTTCCACAATTTGATAATGCGATAACCTCCACTGGCCAGAGATCCATCCGTATCGAAGGCAAGCGAGCGCACCAGGTCCTGATGAGCCGCCGTCTTCAAGCTTGGATCGATCAAACGAGCCAGATGTTTCTGCAGCTTGATATCATAAACATCGATCTGCTGTCCGCGACCGCTGGCTGCGTATCGACCATCAGACGAAACCGCTAGAGCATAGATGGGTTGATTTGTTTTGTATTTCAGCCACTCCTTGGGCGCTTCAGCCAGAACCGCACCACTGCCTTTACCTCCTTGATTAATCCACAACTTCAATAAAGCCAATTCCCGAGGCGTCAGGTTTTTAGCCTTGGATTTATTATTCTTGGGAGGCATGACATCCTCAACCAGATGAGCCGACGTAGTGTATAACAAACTTTCATCCGCCTTGCCGGGAACGATCACCGGGCCATCCGAACTGCCTTTACGGATATCGTCGGCAGTTTCCAAAATGAGCTTGGCTTTTGCTTTGGAGTTGTTGTGACAAGCCAGACAATTGCGTTTGAAAAAAGGATAGATCTCCTTGTTGAAGTTGATCT
>JAADHD010000404.1 GCA_013152075.1 Verrucomicrobiota bacterium
TTGTCGGGTTGGGTCACGGATCGCTGGTTCGGAGGTCGAGCCGCACCCGCCATCGCGGTATTGCTGACCGCCCTTGGTATTCTCACTCTTATTTATAGCAAAGTAGTGACCGCAGGAGGTAGTGCGGTTTGGCCGGTGGTGTTATTAGTATTGATAGGTTTCTGCATTTACGGCCCCCAGGTATTATTAGTAGGCACAGCCCCGATGGACCTGGCCCGTGGAGGCGCCGCCGCCGCTGCAGTGGGTTTTGTGAATTTTGTGGGATATATGGGCGCTTTTTCCGGGGATTACGTAACCGGTCATGTAGTGGATGCCTACGGCTGGGAAACTGGGCTCAAATTCTGGGCTGGATGCGCATTTGCTGCTGCGGTGATCAGTGCTTTTCTATGGAACAAACGCAGCGAAGAACGTAGTTTAAAAGAAGTATAAATTTATGAGAGTCATCTTTATCGGAGCGGGACGCGGTAGCCGTCTTATGCCAACCACAGAAAACGAACCCAAGTGTTTTGCCAGGGTTAAAGACAAGCGTATTCTCGATTGGAATATCGAAGCCTTTGCTGCAAACGGGATCGACGATATTTGTTTCATCGGCGGTTACCTGATCGATACCGTTCGCGAGCAATATCCGCACTTCACTTATCGTCACAACGATGACTGGCCGAACAACAACATTTTGGCTTCATTGATGTATGCCGAGGACCTGATGAGCGAACCCTTCATTTGTTGTTATTCGGACACTCTTTATTCTGCCAATCTTATTGCAGGTCTACTGGAAAGTGATCACGACATCACCTTGTCAGTCGACACTGGATGGGCGGCGCGCTATGCAGAACGCACCGAGCATCCGGCGGACGACGCAGAGAAGGTGACGACGGAGAACGGCGCCATTACCCGTGTTCATCGGGAAATTGAGAACAGTGAAGCCTGGGGTGAATACACGGGGGTAGCGAAATTTTCCGTTGCCGGTGCGGATTACTTAAAAAAACATTATACTCGTTGTCGGGCAGAATTTGCGGGAAAACCTTTTCGCGAGGCCGCTGTGTTCGAAAAGTCCTATTTTATTCATCTGCTACAGGAAATGATCGAACACAAAGTTGAGATGCGTCATACCGACACGTCGAATGAATACATAGAAATTGATACCCAACAGGATTTTGAATACGCACAAACAAACTGGAACCATTAAACATGAGCATGCCTGATTTATTTCCCACCTCCGTTGTCGGCTCGATGCCGAGGCCTGAATTTGTCAAAGATCTTATTTTTGGAGACATAGAAATTTCTCCAGAAGATAGCGAAAGACGCATGGATGCTGCAATCCCGTTATGTGGTTGCCCTTCAGGAACAAGCTGGAGTCGATGTGATCACTGACGGTGAATGGCGACGCAAATCCTACATTGGAGTCATCGCAGAGCTGGCGCATGGATTTGAGTTGAGTGTTAATCCTGCGGATGGACGCCCGATGACAGTGGTGGTCGATAAATTGGCGCCTAAAACCCCTGGATTTATCGCCAGGGAAATTCAGTTTGTGCAATCGATCACCAGTAAAAAAATCAAAGCGACGCTGCCGTCTCCGGCATTATTAGGCGAGCGCATGTGGGATGCTGAAAAGTCGGCCAAAGCCTATCCGAATCGCGATGACTTTGTTCGTGACTGTGTGCCCATTCTGCGTCGAGAGGTCGAGTTGCTGATTGAGGCCGGAGCGGATATCATCCAGATAGACGACCCGCATCTTTGCCTTTTTGTAGATCCTGAAGTGAGGGCAAGTTACGACGATCCGAATAAGGCCGCTGACTTCGCAGTCGAGGTAGTAAACGATATTATCGAAGGCACGGGGGATGCCAAGTTTGCCGAGCACCTCTGTCGTCGGGCCGGAGGACGTGCTCGTGGTGATGTTGGGTTTAAGGGTGGCTTCGATCAAATTCTCGACCAGTTGAACCGCTTGAAAGTGAATCACCTGACGATGGAATTCACCACGCCGGGTGCGGGTGACTTTGAGGTGCTCAAGAATTTGCGTGAGGATTTAGAGATCGGTCTGGGTTGCGTGGACGTGACACCAGGTTGTATTGATTCTCCGGAGACTATCGCTGAACGGGTTCGACTGGCAGCAAAGGTGATTGATCCTGCGCGCATCACGTTGAATCCTGATTGCGGGTTCGCTCCGGGTTCCGGGGCGGTAGTTCCAGTGGATGAAGCCTACGAAAAATTGTGCAATGAAGCGGCAGCGGCGGCTATCTTGCGAGAAGAGTTCAAAAACCTGAAGGCCTAAATTTTAGGTGCCACCAGCGCGCATTCGTGAGCAAGCTCCTGCTTGCCCAGTATAACACTACATATGGTAAGCAGACTCTCCGTGCGATACCTCGTCGAGACCCTCACGTTCTTCGGACTCAGCGCAATCCTCCGCATACCGCCTTCACAAACAACAAGATGACAACGGTCAACACACCTGTGTAACCGATGGTGACTCCCGACGCGATCAATTGAATAACGATTTGTTTGCCGAATGTAAAATCACCGAATCCACCAAAAGCGGCGGTGCCTACAAGAGCGGCCAAAAGTGTGCCTATCAGGCCGCCCACTCCGTGAACCCCAACAACATCGAGCGAGTCATCGTAACCCAGCATGTTTTTAAGCTTTACCGAAGCCCACCAGCAAACCGCACCGGAAACTGTGCCGATGAGAACTGCTCCCATTGGTCCGGCCACACCAGAAGCAGGGGTGATAGCTGCTAAACCGGCAATAGCGCCGGTAGCGATACCCAGCACACTCGGCTTTTTGACCGTAAACCACTCTATCACCGCCCATACGGTAGCGGCTGTCGCTGCAGAAATGTGAGTAACAAACAAAGTCATCGCGGCAGCGTCCGTAGCACCGCCTTGGCTTCCTGCATTGAACCCAAACCCCCCGACCCAGAGCATTGCGGTGCCGGTAACGGTCATTGGTAAATTATGTGGTGGAGTGGCTTTGCTGCGTTTTCCAACCATGATGCAGGCGACCAATGCCGCTACCCCGGCTGTGATATGAACCACAATTCCTCCTGCCAGATCCACCACTCCCAACTCGGCAAACCAACCACCGAACCAGGTGATGTGACAAATCGGCGCGTAAACAATCAATGTCCACAACACACAAAATAACAACATGGCATTAAATTTAATTCGCTCCACAAAGGTCCCGATGATGAGAGCTGGAGTGATAATAAAAAATGTCATCTGGAAGGCCGATGTCAGAATTTTATCCGGCCCGATGCCCTTGTGAAAAAGGTTATCAAAACCACCAATCCAGCCACCTTCGTTGCCCACTGATATTGAATACCCCAAAACGAGCCAGACCAGACTCATAACACACGTCAGGGCAAAGCAGTGCATTAACACACTCAGCACATTACGCTTGTGAACCAAGCCTCCATAAAACAGAGCCAAGCCAGGGATGCACATGAACAGGACGAGCGCCGTGGAAGTCATCATCCAGGCATTATTTCCCGTTGACGCGGCATCGGCATCCTGGGCGAGGGCAGGGGAGGCCAGCGTTAGAAACACTGCGGACGTTGATAGAAAAGCTGTAATTTTTCTCATAGAAATTTGATGGTTTAAGCGGCGATTCTACGCGGGAGAATGGCAATGGAAAGGATTTTTTTGAGTTTTATTTTCAAACGATTAGGGACTGTAAAAGCACTCGGCAATCGGGTTCTTTACCAGATTGGAGAAAGATCTATTTTGTTGCCTCAATTTTTATTACTTTTTAACCACCGCATCACGATCATTCGAAGCTGCGGCCTGCAGTTTTTTTCTTAGTTCAGCCACTTTTCCTGATTGCGATACAGCGAGATTGCAAAGATTATTGCTACGGCGATCGTTCGGGGAAAACAGGGGAGCTGGATTTTCATAGTGATTTAATACTTTTGCACAAATTAAAAAATCTTCAGTGTAAACTTAATGCGGTCTGCCATAAAATAGAAATAGGCTAGATCGGTTTACACAACTAGAGCTGTCTCTATAGTTACAGAATGAATTTAAACCCCGTATCCCGTCGCCGCTTTATTCAATCGACTGCTGGAGCTACTTTATCAGCAGCTACGGGCATGAATTATGCTGCTAGCGACGCCACGAAGCGCCCGAATATTCTTTATTTATTTTCTGATCAATGGAGAGCATCGGATCATGGATACGCTGGAAATCAGGAAGTTATTACGCCCCACATTGATGCCCTCGCTGCACAAAGTGTGAATTTTACCCATGCGGTTTCGGGAATCCCTGTGTGCTGTCCGCATCGCGCATCGTTATTGACCGGCAAACGTCCGCTCACTCATGGTTTATACCTCAATGATTTATCGCTGAGTTCAAATCATCGCTCGATTGCTCATTGCCTGAATGACTCCGGATACCATACGGGTTATATCGGCAAATGGCACATCGATGGACAGGGGAGACAGGAATACACACCTCCTGAACGTCGGCAGGGATTTCAATCCTGGAGCGCGCTTGAGTGTCCGCATAATTATAACAAGTCAGCCTTTTACAAAGACACTGACGAGAAATTATTCTGGAAGGGGTACGATGCTATTGCACAGACTCAGGAAGCGGAAAATTTTCTGCACCAACATTCGCAGAAACAGAATAATGATCCTTTTGCCCTGTTTCTGTCATGGGGGCCTCCGCACGCGCCATATCACAC
>JAADHD010000066.1 GCA_013152075.1 Verrucomicrobiota bacterium
TCAGCACATAATCGCCAATCGACAGCTCTATATCAACCAGGGCTTCCACCACCCGATGGTCCACGCCTTCATAATGACCGCACAATAAAATCAAATGCTCTTCCCTCGACATTCCCCGAGCTTTTGACTGATCAAAACGCTGACCTTGAGGAGTCATCAGCACCACTTTCGTTTTTTCCGTCCTCAATTCCTCGACCGCTGCAAAAAACGGTTCCGGTTTCATCACCATTCCCGGACCTCCGCCGTAAGGTTCATCATCCACCCGCCGATGACGGTCCTCCGTCCAGTCTCGAAGATCGTGCACGGCAATTTCCACCGCTCCTGACTCCTGCGCACGCCCGATGATACTCTCGCCCAAGGGGCCGCGACAGATATCTGGAAAAATCGTTAAGATATCGATTTTCATTTAAAAACTACCTATCACCTCACTCAGCGTCACTATGACGCGATGTTTCCACTTCGCTTTCCGAGGCTGAAGCGACACTACTCCGGGAGCCTTTACAAGCAGAAAGGGGCGTCCGGAAAGCCATTCCACCCGAGCCGGATCGGTCGTGCCTTTTTCGGCTCGGAACGGCAAATGTTTTTCTCCAAAAACATAGCCCGACACCAAACGCCCTCCATTGGAATCAATTGCATCAAAAGTGAAACCCATGTCCTGCTTTCTCAACTCCTTCGGCACTCGAGTCACCACCACATAATGATTGTTCATGGCTCTCCACTCCATGTTGACGCTTCCCTCCTGCTCCGGCATCACAGCATAGGAGCGCAGTTGAATGATCGGCGGCACCCCGTTCTCCAACGAACGCTGCAGTTTTCCATATACTCTTTGCAAAAATTCCCGATCCGCCTCACCCGCCTGCCGATTTAATTCCAGCCTGCTCACTGATTCCAAATTGTTCTCCTTCAACAAATCGTTGAAGGCGTTTTCGAGATCCTTCGCCATCACTCCCGTGTGCCCGAACCGCTTTGCTCTTGGAAACACCACTGAGTTTTTATTTTTAAAATAACGATCAATCACATAGCGCAAGCGCATGCGGTCATCATTTCCCACCAGAGCATTAAAAACCTTCTGCAACTCTGGCGTCCCAAAGCGCAAAACATTGATCATCGACGCCGGCCCACATGCCTCGGTCGAATCTTCATACAACTGTTGTTTTACTACTTTTCCCGCATCCACCTGCACGCCCGTGAACGATTCCTGCGCCCCCGCAAGCATCGCAACAAAGCAAAACATCAATCCCGGAATTATTCGCCTGATTGCAAACATAGTCTCATTTTATAATGGGCCTACGCATTCAGCCAGCCAAATTATACCCCAAACTTCAACAGCACCCACAAAATCACAAGCACAAGAGCCACCAACAATATCTTGTGCGTATGACGATGGTGGAAATACTCCCATAACGATTTTTTTCCTTCTTTCATCGAATAACAGAATACCATAAAATAGCTCTTCTCGGCAATGCCAGGCGAAAGAAATCGCAATAAATGAGCAATGAAAACCCCTGCGTTTGACGGATCTCCTGCACGGGTTTATCTCAAACGAACACAAATGGCCGTATTCAAACAACTTCTTACCGCTTCTGGCGAACTCACCAAAGCAGTGGATGCCCTTTCATTCTCCCCGCCAGTCACTCATGTTTACAACCCGCTCGTTTACGCCAAAAAATCCCACGAACTTTTTCTGAAACGTTTTGGCAACTCCACCAAACGAACGGTCTTCCTGGGAATGAATCCCGGCCCCTACGGAATGACGCAAACCGGCGTTCCTTTCGGTGAAATCTCCTCGGTTCGCGATTGGATGAAAATCGAAACCACTGTAGGGCATCCCCCGCATGAAAACCCCAAACGCCCGGTGGAAGGTTTTGCCTGCACTCGATCCGAAGTCAGCGGACGACGTTTGTGGGGCTTGATGGCCGAACGTTTTGGAGAAGCCGAAAACTTCTTTCAGGATCACTTTGTGCTAAACTACTGCCCCTTGGTTTTCATGGAAGAAGGCGGCAAAAACGTCACTCCTGACAAATTGAAAGCAGCGGAAAAAGAAAAACTTTTCTCTGCCTGCGACCTACACCTTCGCAAAGCACTGGACATCCTCCAACCGGAGTGGGCCGTTGGCATCGGTGGTTTTGCCGAGCAATGTCTCACTCGCCTTCACAAAGAGAATGCTCTGGCTGTTAAAATCGGCAAAGTCCTGCATCCCAGTCCGGCGAGTCCGGCAGCCAACCGCGGATGGAGTGAAGCTGCCGTGCGGCAACTCACCGAGCAAGAGATCTGGTAGCCCCACTACAACACCGGAGCAAACAAACGCGCAATCCTTACCGCTACGCGAAACGGCAGTTTTTTTTCCGAATAGTCGCGCCCATCTATTCGCCGGCAGTGGCGAAAATCCTCTTCCAGCATTTTCTCCAAATCCCGACAAAACCCCTTATCGATAACTAAGATGCTAATTTCAAAGTTAAGACGTAGTGAGCGATTGTCCAAATTCACTGTCCCCACCGAGGCCAGTTGATCATCCACCAGCATCACTTTTTGGTGAAGAAAACCATCGTGATAACGATACATTTTGACCCCTGCCGCATCCATGTCCCGCAAATAGGAAAAACCTGCCAGGTACACCGTCTTGTGATCCGGTTTTTCAGGCAGCATGATACGCACATCAACGCCACGTAAAGCCGCCAACTGAAGCGCATAGCTGACAGGCTCATCCGGCACAAAATACGGGCTGGTAATCCACAAACGATGGCGGGCCCGATTGATGGCATTCAAAAAAAACAGCGTGCCGCTCTCAATATCTCCTACCGGCCCAGTTGGCAATGACAATACCGTCATCCCCTGCGTCGAATCACTGACCCCTTCAATTTCCCAATTCAACTCGAGCAGTTCGCGCTCCGCCCAGTACCAATCCGCCATGAAAGCACCTTGGGTGCTTAAAGCTGCCGGGCCGACCACCTTCACATGCGTATCCCTCCAACGGCCGAAACGTTCACTTTCACCAAGATACTCATCACCCACATTATGCCCACCCACATAAGCTTCACGCCCATCCACAACCACAATCTTACGGTGATTCCTAAAGTTCACCTGAAAACGATTACTTTTGCCCTGAGTGGTTTGAAAGGCGGTCACCTTCACTCCTCCCGCTCGCAACACATCCTGATAAGTCCGGCGCTTTAGTTTATGGCTTCCAATTTCATCATACAGCAAATACACCCGCACCCCTTCTTTCGCTTTTTTCAGCAAAAGCTGTTTCAATTTTTCTCCAAGTTTGTCTTCCTTGATGATAAAAAATTGCACCAGCACATAATCAGTCGCCGATTCGATCCCAGCAAAAATAGCATCAAAAGTTGCTTCTCCATCCACCAGTAATTCAACATGATTGCGCCCGGTAAATCGATGACGGCTCAACTTCTCAACTACCGATCCATATTCATATTCCTCACTCACCAGAGGTTTTCGATAATTTTCCAGCCCCAGTTGCGCCGCTTCCACAAGGTCAGCATGCCCCTCAGCCGCCTCCTTCATCGTCTGCTTGTAGCCATGGAAATTCCGCCTGCCAAACACCCAGTATAAAGGAACGGTCAGCGGAGGAAAAAACAGCAAGGCCATCGCCCACGCCCAGGTTCCCTGCGAAGTCCTGACACTCATCACCGCGTGAGCAATACTGACAACCGCCAGTATCTCCGCAACGAGGAACAATATCGCTCCTAACTCAGCCCAGTCTTTCAAATCTTCCCACACGCGCTCAGCTTCCTAAGCTACGGTGCCGAAAGCAACCTCCAATTTCAGCAAAACTGAAAATTTAAAACAAGGCCTGAATCGGTTTGCCCATATCAGTAATCGGAACCGGGCGATCTCCGTCATCCAATTCCTTGGAAGGGTCGATACCCATGGCGCAGTGAATCGTGGCAAACAAATCTGGTACACTCACCGGATTCTCGACGATTTTTTTGCCCAAATCATCCGTCACTCCATATGCCCCCATGTGATTCAGCCCACCACCAGCCAAGGCGATCGAGAAAGCGGTGCTTTGATGCCCGCGCCCTCCCCCTCCATCAAAGGCTGCAGGGCGGCCGAATTCGGTTCCAACCACAATCAGAGTCTTATCCAGAAGTTTGTGTTTTTCCAAATCAAGAATCATCGTCGCTACCGCGCGATCCAATTCCTCAATCAAAACGTGTTGATTCAATTGCCCCTGATTATGTGTGTCCCAACCCGTGCCATTCACAAAGTTCAAATTGTGCGCCACTTCGATAAACCTCACCCCACGCTGAATCAATCGACGAGCCAGCAAACAGCGCTGGCCAAATTCGCCTCCGAAAGATTCGCGTAAATTGGCTTCTTCTTCCGCCAGATCAAAGACCTTCATAAATTTTTCTCCGGACAAACGCAAACTCTCTTCAATCGCAGCGTCATAATCGGCCACCACTGCTTTGCCTCTTTGTGCTACCGCCCCCTTGCGCATTCTTGCCAGCAACTCTGTGCGACGCATGTGCCGATTCAAATTCACTCCATCCGGACGTTTGAACCCTTCAGGTCCGGAGTCCGTATCGAGCAAATAAAGGAAGCCCGCTTTCGAACCCAAAAATCCCGGTGCTCGGGACGAACTCGGATAACCAATCACCACGTAAGCCGGCACATCTTCAGAAACCGAACCTCTTTCATGAGCCACCACTGAACCCAAAGACGGGTAGACCGTTGTTCCGCTCACCGGTCTGCCGGTATGCATCCGGTTCACAGCTGCTGCATGTTCGTCGATCACGTCATGGTTCACCGTGCGTACCACCGTCATGCGATCCATCAGCTTGGCGCACCTTCCTAAATGCTCGCAAACCTGCACTCCAGGCACCGCGGTATCGATCGCCTTATAATACGAGCCT
This sequence comes from Verrucomicrobiota bacterium, assembly GCA_013152075.1. Classification (GTDB taxonomy): domain Bacteria; phylum Verrucomicrobiota; class Verrucomicrobiia; order Verrucomicrobiales; family DEV007; genus JAADHD01. The sequence goes on from JAADHD010000066.1 coordinate 4,878, forward strand.
GCTTTTTTCTTAGTCGCCTTGGCATCACCCATCGCTTTGGGATCCCAGGTATCAATGTGGGCAGCCCCACCTCCCAGCCAGATGTGAATGCAATGTTCGACTTTGCCTTTGGGGTAAACCATTGGAATTGTCGTGCCTTTTTCAGCACCCAACAATTGCGGCACTACACTAGCGGCCATTCCTCCCAGTCCAGCTGTTCTTAAAAATTGTCTTCTCTTCATAATAACTTCCTTTTTAAAACTTTATCAGATTCTGTGATTATAAAACGTCTATGGGATGAAAATAAACTCCGGTGAATTCATCATGGCCCACAACATGTCCTCCATTCTCTCACGCCATTCGTTGCGCAGTTTGCCCGTCGGCAAATCCCCTTCTTTCGCCCGTTTCTCCATCTCCACCATGATGCTGTTGGCTTCGGCAGACAGGTGGTTCGACCAAGACACATAACCAAGCGGCTCTCTCACTACCGGCGTTTTCCTGTCGGATTCAGGAATGACTCGTTGCTCAAACCCGTCTCTCAAAAAATCCGCATATAATTTACTCTCTGCTGCAGTCGGTTTGCGAGTCAGCACGCGGAGGAACACTGCATCTACCACATCGTCCAACTTCATTCCATCCCTGACAGCAAGAGTCGTGACGGCGCTGTTGTCGCTCAAGGTCGTCGCCCGTTTCCCTAAAGTGCCATTCGCGAGAATCGCTGGTTGCCTGACATTCGCCTCATTATCCCTTTCGCTGTGAGGCCCCTGTCGGGCTCCTGTCCAGCCAAAGTTCTTCAACACATCGACGATTCCCTGGGCTCTTGGCAAAGCCAGACTGGGTCGATCACGTTCATTGGAAAGGGAAGCAAACTCCCAGGCACGTTGCGGATACCCCAAGCTAATCATGGTTTTTGCCTGCTGCGTGCCATCGGCATCAAAAGTCAGCTCCTCCGTATCCATGTGTTTTCCGGCAGCGACCAGTAGTGAGTCCACTACCTGTTCCGCTCCCATTCGCCGCTGAACTGGAGCCGCAAAGTTTGGTGATTCTCCCGTCTTCAAAATACGCGCTTTTCTCTGATAAGCATTGGAGTTCATGATCAATCGGGTCAGCTCCTTCAAATCATAAGAGCTTGTCACAAACTCATCCGCCAGCCAATTTAACAATTCCGGATACACAGGTGGCGTCGCCTCCCAATCATCCACCGGCTCAACAAATCCCGCGCCCATCAGGCGTTTCCACATCCGGTTCACCATCACCTGGGCAAAACGATCGTTGTGCGGCGAGGTGATCAATGCCGCTAATTTCTCCCGTGAATCTGTTGCATCACTCAACACCCAATCAGCCAACTCTTTTTCCTTCGCCACACTAGAAAAGGACCAGGCCGGATCAATTTTGTCTCCGGGTTTCATCGCCGATACGATCAAAGGTTTACGCCCGGCAAAAGTTGAGGCAGGCACCGTGGATGTTTTTGGCAAAGTCAAAGTCCCTCGGTTCAGCATCGCCGCCATTTCGAACAACTGCATTTGTTTGGTTTCGTGATACGGCGCGTCATGACAACGGGCGCATTTCATTTCGATTCCAAGAAAAGCTGTTCCCAATACGTGAGTCTTAGCCGCCATCGGCGCGTCGTTCTGAGACGCCATTCCGAAACCAGCCGGACCACCCCCCATCTGACTCCCTTCCATCATCACCAATTCGGTCACAAAGCGATCCATCGGCAAATTGTCCTGTAAGGCTTCATGTATCCAGAAACGAAACGCTCCGGTATTGTTCAACTTGCCTTTGAGAATATTTGGATTCTCGGCCAATACGTCCTGCCAGTAAGAAACCCAGTGATCCGCCCAGCGCCCATCAGCCAGCAAGCGATCGATCACCTTTGATCTGCGTTCAGATCCAGTGTCCTTCATGAAAAGAGCGATTTCTTTCTCACTGGGAATCACTCCAACGGTATCCAGAGTGGCTCTCCGTAAAAACTCAAGATCCGTCGTCAACTGACTCAATTCGACTTTTCCATTGCCTGATGAATAGTTCGCTCCCTGGGCAATCCATTTTCCCAAAACTTCACGCTGTTCCTTGCTCAAGGGCTCTCCCTTGGGCGGCATGATGTCATCCTCGGCGATCACGGGGTCGATCAGCTCCATTAGATAACTTTTTTCCGGCTTGCCAGGCACAAAAGCAGGGTATTCCGAGTCGCCCCCTTTCAAAGCCATGACTCGATCATCCAAACGCAAGCCCCCCTTAGTCTTTTTCGCATGGCAACGAAAACACTGGTCAGCCAGAATCGGCTTCACATCCTTGATGTAATCCACTCCGTCCACTACCGCGTTTTTCTTCGCCGCTTCCATTGCTTTTGTCCAACTCACTGCGAGGAATCGATCAATCTCGTTGTTCACCGGAAACTTGCCCACCTTGTCACCGGGTTCGACGACGTCCTTTTTTGCAATCACCTGCTTTGCCAAATCATGACGACGTTTCCAGTATCCCTTGTCATTCGCTTTCGCCGACTGACGGTTTTTTGTATCCAAGTGGCGATAATAATCACCCTTGTCACGACGGAACTGATCCCATCCATCATCCCCCAATTCCATTTTCACCGCAGGAGCCATCAGCACAAGTTTCTCGCCTGCATGCGAAAAACTCACCGAAGTTTCTCCCAATGTTGGCCGACGCCCACCGCTTCCTGCAATCATTTCCAACACAAAAAGGTGAGGCTTGCCATCCCCTTTGATCGTTACCAGACTTTGACGGTCCCCCATCGCCATGCGGCGAAGATTGGCCGCCACCGCCTTGGGCATTTCCGTCACCTCGTTGTGAGCTCCCCCGCCCGTCTTGGGAAAAGATGTCTCAGCAATTTTTTTGCCATCCATCCACAAGCGGCCGCCTCCGCGAGTTCGAAGCAAAATGTTGTTGTCTCCCTTTTTCAGAACAATCTCAGCCGTTGCTCTGAAAAGAAGTGGTGTGTCCCAATCTTCACGTAATCCTTTTTTATTGTACTTATGCGGCACTTGAAAAAAGGCAAACGCATCATCCTGATAAACCATCGAGGGTTTGTCAAAAAAGCGCGGCCAATTGTTTCCTTTGTTAAGATTTTCAACAATCTCCACCTTCACTTTACCAGGTTTCAAAGTCGAACGATCCACCTTGGGCTGATAGGGTTCCACTGAATAACGAGTTGCTAGTTGCTCTTCGGTAAAAGCTCTTCGGTACAGCGCTACTTCATCCAACAAACCCTTGTAACTCGAACTCTCCCCACCTTTTTGAGCGGATCCCACCCACAACTCATCATTATCGACAACTGGAGGCCGGGTAGTCTCACCATCCATATCCCATTTGCCATGAGTCGCTTCTCCATCCACAAATCCCAGAATACTTTTTGGCTTTCCAAACGTATAAGTCAGCGCCACATGATGCCACCTTCCATCGGGAATAAAATTTGCCGTCGAAGTCCAACGGTGCCAGCCCGCGGCTTTATTCTTCTCCTTGCGACTACGAAACAAAAAACCGAGACGATAAGCTTTGCCGCTGCCAACCACCCGAAAGGCATAATTCTGATTACTGCCCTCAACACCAGGGTTTCCCGTGCGGCCTTTGCTGAGAATAACCATCGCTCCACCGCTTTTTTCGGGTTTGACCCAGGCTTCGACCGTTAATGGATCCCCGTTATCAAAATCAAACTGACTTCCTGGCCCCACATCTTTCAAACGCACAAAAGCTCCGGTCTTCGAGAATTCAAACTTAGCCGCCTTGTTCTCCCCCTGGAACATTTTAGAATCTTTCTTACCTGGACCGGCTTCACCCAATTTCACTTTACCCTGCACCGTTCCCATTACCGGCTTCTTCCCCTCAAAGCTCCAATGCGCCACCGGCAGTTCACTGCGAACCTGTTCGTGATAAGTCACCGTCTTTTTCTCAGCTGCATGAGCCATGCTGATACTCAAACTCAAAATAATGATGCTTGTTTTTTTCATAAGGATTTTTTGTTTATCTCTACCGAAATTTAATTATTTGCCCTTGCTCTGACTCCCTCGTTTCCCCAATTCCTCAGCGGTCAGGATTTGACGATAAATCGCCACTTCATCCACTTCACCGGTGAATTTATTTCCCTTTTTACTACCCATGGCCGATCCCAACCACAGCTCATCATCATCCACCACCGGTCGCCGTGTCGTGGCCCCGCCCATATCCCATTCACCCACCACCAACTCACCGTCCTGATAAGTTTTAACACTTCCGGGCTCACCATAACGGTAAGTCACCGCGATGTGATGCCAGCCTTCCCCTGCCACAAATCCGCGCAGCGCAGTCCAACGATGATAGTCCCCCTCCCACTCTGCGTCAGGCGCAGAGCGGAACAAAAAACTCACTTTCATCTGCCCTTCTCTTTTCCACAGACGCAATGAAAAGTTCTGATTATCCTTGAGGAAAGTTAGATTATTCGTCCTGCCTTTGCCCACAATATATACGATACCGCCTTCCTTCATTTGCTTGGCGGGATTGACCCAAGCTTCAATTGTAATCTCATCTCCATTGTCAAAATCAAAGACGCTATTTGCCCCGAGGTCCTGTTTCCTCAACATGCCCTGATCCCCGAAAAACGCCGCCGTATTCGATGCATCAAACAAGGCGAACTCAGGCGTGCGCGGTCCGGCAACAAGTTGCACAACCCCTTTCTCAGTGATGAAATCGCCCACCTTTCCATCAAAGGGCCAGTAAGCGACCGGGTTCGATTTGCGGATCAATTTCTGATAAGTTCCGCCCTGCCCCTCCAAACTTGTTACTGGAACCTCATTGTTGCTCAGCCCAGAGTGGGACATCGTCAGACTCTCGCCCGCAGTCAGTTCCCGCTGGTCGCCCTTGGATAAAATTCGAACTTTACCTTCAGTTACCAGGACCTCAGCCAAACCATCGTTGCTCACCGAAAGGTCAAAAGCCGTGCCCAGATCAACCACCTTTCCCCAAGGGGTGTCTACCGAATACCCGACCGCCTGCTCGGGAACCTGAAAACTGCCCTTGCCCCATTCCATTACCGCTTCGTTGGCTCCGCGAATTTCGAACAGTGACGGGCCCTCAATCCTCGCCTGAGCCCCACTGGCAAAAGCCACTTCAAGGGAACCCTCAGTCACCAATAAAGTCTGACGCCCGCTTTTATCTTCCGCGCCACTCACCACTCGCCACTTTGTTCCTTCTGTTGCCTTAACCACTGCAAGCTGACCTACGCTGTCACTATCTCTGTTATTCAGAAACACCCCCACTAGCAACAGCGCCGCAGCAGCTGCTGCGATTTTCATCATTCCCTTAAAAGCGAAGCGTCCCAAAACAGGGAAAGTAACAATATTTTCGGACGCATTTTCTTCGTCATTCACCTTCACGGCAGCCTCTTCCGATTGCCACCTCCAACGCAACAGTGCATCCACCGAGCAATGCTCAAGATACAAAGCCCTGGCCGTCGGATCATCCTTCAGCCATTTCTCCAAACGGGTAAATTCCTCCGGACTGATCGCTCCATCGATCAACGCCTCGGTCAAAACGACCACTTCTTCTCGATCCACCGTCGTCATGCCTTCACCTCCGTTGTTCCCATGTTTTGACCGATGCAAAGTCGCAGGGTATTACGAATACGGTACAAGACCTGACGCAAAGCCCCAACACTTCGCCCCACCTGTTCGGCATGATCGATCATCGACAACCCACTGTAATAGTGCTCACGAATCAGTTCCTGGTCTTCCTCTGCAAGTTTTTCAAGGCAGGTATCCAGGGCAATTTCACGATCATCGTTCTCGGTGAAGGTGGATTCTGCTTCGGTCGCCAACTTCTCGATCACCTCTTCATCAAAAGTAAATTCCGGACGCCGTTTTTCCCGTTTTAAAAATGCCAGCGCCTGAAAACGGGCGGTCTTAAAGGCCCAAGCCTTGAAATTTGTGCCCGCTTCAAAATCCCCGCGCTTTTTCCACAACACCAGATTAGTCTCCTGCAAGACCTCGTCTCCGGCCGTGCGATTGCCCAGCAAACTGCATAAAAACCCCGTCAGAGCAGCCTGATGCCTAGTGATCAGCATCACAAACTCCTCTTCATTAGCGTTGTTTTTTTCTTCCGACATAGGTTCTCTTCACAGGGTAATAGCCAAAATACCAGGTTCATCAGGGCATATTTTGAAAAAAATTACAATTTTTTCATCCTGCCCCGTGACATCTTGTTAATCCGTGGTCAATTCCCGCTTATATGAAAGGCCTCTACCCAGTATTCCAAACTCCCTACAACGACGATTTCTCCATCGATTTCGATACTCTCGCCACCGAAATTGACTGGCTCTTCGAAAATGAAGTGCAGGGCATCACCATGGCAATGGTCTCGGAAACCCTGAGACTCTCTAGCGAAGAACGCGACGAACTCGCCAGCAAAGCCTGTCAATTGACCGGTGACCGTGGAGGCGCTGTCATCAGTGTCGGCGCGGAATCGACCCACACCGCAGTTCGCCACGCCCGTCATGCGGAAGCCGCCGGCGCAGCCGCCGTGATGGTCATCCCTCCGATTGCCACCGCGCTTAGCAGTGAGGAAGTGGTCGCTTATTTCACTGCCATCATTGAAGCCATATCGATTCCTCTCATCGTGCAGGACGCGAGTGGTTATGTCGGTGAACCTTTACCAATTCAAACCCAAGCTCAACTGCTCAAGGACTTCGGAGCTGACCGGGTATTTTTCAAACCGGAAGCAACACCGATCGGACCCAATTTGTCAGCCCTGCGTGACGCCACCGATGGACAAGCTATCATTTTTGAAGGTTCGGGAGGCATCTGCCTGGTTGACAGTTACCGCCGGGGAATCGCCGGCACCATGCCCGGAGCAGAGATCATCAGAGCACAAGTTGCTCTGTGGAAAGCACTCGAAGCCGGAGACGATGCCGCCGCCTATCGTTTGTCCACCCCAATCGCCTCACTCATTTCCCTGCAAACCAGTCTCGACGGATTCCTTGCGGTTGAAAAATACCTACTCAAAAAACAAGGCATCTTCAAGAACACTCTCACCCGTGGCCCGGTCAGCTTTCACCTCGATGCAGAAACGGCAGCGGAAGTGGACCGACTTTACAGCTTGCTTGAAGCGGAGCTGGCTTAGTGTAGCACAGGTTTTTAACCTGTTTCCTCAACAAGAACAGCTTACAAAGCTGTGCCACACTCATTTCACTTTCGCGCTTAGGAATGCGTGCATATCCCTATACTCCTTACTCGGATTATCTCGCCAAGTAACATGACATTCCACACCCAATTTATCCATCGCCTCTTTTAATTTGATTCCCAGCCGAGCATGATGCACCCACAGACTCGGACTCGAATTTTCATCAACCGGCACATCCCCTTTACCATAAGTCATAAACACCGGAACATCGTCTTTCGTCAGATGCGTGATAGCTGAAGCATCCACCATCAGCTTTTTCACCCGCTCTGATTCCCAGCTCTCCTCTTTCTCCAGCCCATAAAAAGTGGCCAAGGCTGGATGCGGTTTCAAATTCGGAACCTCGAACCACTCACGGAAAGTTCTCATGTCATATGTCGACTGCCCGTTCTGGGTAGCCGCAGCAACGATGCGGGTCGACTGACGAGCAACCGGATCTTCACTTTTGGGATCTGCGAGATCTTCATGAAATCCAAGCCACAGGGATATCCCCGCTCCCGCCGAACCTCCATAACAGGCAACACGTTTTGAATCCAAGTTCCACTCTTCTGCTTTTGATCGAATGAACTGCAAACCCCGCGCACTGTCATTCATCATAATCGGATAAGGGCCAACGTCACTGAGACGATAATTCATCGAAGCGAAGGAGATTCCCTGATTCAGATAATCTTGAATCACTTTACCACTCACTCCCCGCTTATCCCCACCACGAAACCCTCCTCCATGAATATAAATCACCAGCGGAGTCGCTTTGCCGTCTTCCGCCTTCGCCAACCAGATATCAAAAGCCTGTTTTTCGTGATCCCCGTATTTCACATCCTTATGCGTAGCAGCAAGCTCCGCCCTCCCACTCTCTTTTTCACCTGCCTTACCAGCTTTCCGCTCCTCCCTGAATTTTCGAAATTCTTCCTGAGTGAGTTTTCCATCTTTATTGAGATCCGCTTCGGGAAAGCGCTTCAGCATGCGCGTCGAACGCTCATCCGCCTCCGGATTCTGGGCATAGGAAGCAGGCACGAAACAGGCTAGCAATGGAATGGCGTAAAGGATCTTGATCAAAGTCTTCATGGACTATAAAACAAAGGGTCGCGACTTAAGTTGCACAAAAAATGTGAACCCTCTCTTCCGAGAATCTATTTTATGCAACCCTTCTCTATTAGAAGCCCTCAGCGCCATGACTTCCTGCGTGTAACAACAAGCACTGGATTGATAGCGTCCTGTCCAAGATTAATCTCCGCGAAAATAAAAACATAAAATGTGGAACAGCTTTGTAAGCTGTGAATCCCCCAAACCGAACAGCTTGCAAAGCTGTTCCACACTGGCTCACTCGCCACCAAACTTCTTTCCGATCAGCGTGTGCAACTTCGCCTGCATCACAACGTGCTCAGCCTGATCCGCCAGGTTATTCATTTCCCGAGGATCAGTGATCTGGTCGTAAAGTTCACGGCCCGCGCGTCCACCCACTCCCCACTCGACATAATTCCATCTCCCTGAACGAACCGAGTAACCCGGATTTTCGCGAAACTGAACCTGGGTGTAAGCAGGACGATCCCACTCGGCATGTGGA
>JAADHD010000103.1 GCA_013152075.1 Verrucomicrobiota bacterium
TAAATGTTGCTGAGACGTTGCTCTCCGGCGTAAACGTTGAAACTTTTTTGGCGCAGGAACCCAATCAGGGTTTGTCCGGATTGTTGGGCGAATTTTACCGCCAGACTGCTGGGCGCTGAGATGCCTGCGACGAAGGGGATGCCTGCGGCGAGAGCTTTTTGCATGAGCTCAAAGGAGATACGTCCACTCAACAACAGAACCGTATTGGCCAGCGGGGTAGCTTGTTCGAGCAGCGCATTGCCGATGACTTTGTCGAGTGCGTTGTGTCTGCCGACATCTTCCCGGATGATCTGTAATTTTCCATTCGGGGTAAAAAGAGCGGAGGCATGCAAGCCTCCGGTATGATGAAAGCTTTTCTGGTGTTTGGTGAGTTCAGCGGGTAGCGAGAGCAGGGTTGTTGCAGAGATCTTTAAGTTGTCAGCAGACAGGGGTGGGAAAGTTTGAAAGACGGAATCGATGGTCGCCTTTCCGCATAGACCACAGCTGGACGAAGTGAAAACATGGCGAGAGAGTTTTTCCAGATTCACCGATGATGCATTTTTGAAGAGAACATCGACCACCATTCCCTGATTGGGCTCATTTGATTCCACATTCTGGCATTCGGAAATTTCAAACAGGTCGTCAACGTGGTGAATAACGTTTTCTGAAAAAAGGAAGCCTGCGGCCAGCTCACGGTCGTGTCCCGGTGTCCGCATTAATACGGCGACACTACGCCCCTCAACTCGCAGTTCGACCGGTTCTTCAAGCGCGACCAGATCCGATATGTTTGAGTGGGTAAGATTATCATTCTCTTTTGGCTGCATCTGCCAGCGTTGAATGTCGGCGGGGATGTATTCCTTGTGTTTCAAGGATTGCAAATCTTCCGGTGTATTCAAATTGGAAAATAAAGGTTCTTCCTGTGGGCTGATATCGCGTGCAACGAGGAAGCCTTCGGCAAGCGCTTCGTTGATAAATTTTCTCAGAGAAAGCTGCCCGGCTTTCAGATGCTCCTTTGCTTTTGGCAAAAGGCTAAGGGGATAGACAGCGACAAGGGGTTCCCAATGTTTGCCATGGCGAGGGACGATGCCCTTGCCTAGTTGTTCAGCTTCGTCGATCAGGCCTTGAAGGTAGGAGGCACTGATCTGCGGTAGGTCGACGGCCAGAATTAACAAGTAGTCGGCGATCGTTTTTTCAAGGCAGGATACCAGTGCTGCCAGCGGGCCCTGGTTCTTCGTCTGGTCTGGGACGATTACTACTTGATCGGGGAGGTGAAGAAAATCCTGGCCGGGACGTACCGACAATAAGATTGGCAGGGAAGAAATCCGTTTCAGTTTTTCGAGCTGTTCGATATACAGCGGCTCGTCGCCCGCATTGCAAATGAGCAGGCTTTTGTCTTCCCCCATTCGCGAGGAATTTCCGCCAACCAACAAAGCAGTAGCTGTGCGGTCGTTGGTCATGTGCTTTATTCAGCTACAGCTACCAAAGATGCGCACATTGGCATCTTTGCGAAGTCGTTTGAGCCAGTTCTCGACGGTTTTTTGCCGTTTTTCCTGAGTAACCATTTTGTCGACCTGCTCATGCACTTCACTGAGAGGTGGCGTTTTGCCCTCTTGTTTGGCATCGATGTAAATCAGGCGCCAATCTGCACCGTCGTCGATCACCTCACTGACTTTTCTAGGTGTCAGGTTGAAGGCGATGGTGGTGATTTTTTCGTTAAGCACATCTTTGCCGATGGTCCCGGCGCTCCCTCCCTCAGAAGCAAAACTGTCTTGGGAATAGGTTTTTGCCATGGTGGCGAACTCAGCACCATCGAGCAGTTTTTTGCGAATTTCTTCAATTAAGGCTTTTTGGGACGAAGCGGTTTTAGCGCCTTCGGCGGTCTGTTTTGGAATAGATAACATGCGCAGTTTGACAAAACTGTCAGTAGCAAATAGGGCTCGATTTTTCTGGTAAGTTTCCTGTCGTTGTTTGGGGGTATTGATCATGATCCGTCCGCCGGAGTTCTGCGAGCGCATCGCACCTACGACGATCTGTTCTTCCTGGATTTTTCGAAAGTCGGGAAAGGTGAGCCCGGATTTCTGCAACTCTTCGTTGAATTTTTTTCGATCTCCCTTGAAGCGATCTCGAATGATTCGGTCGACGGCTTGGTCGATGTATTGACGCTTGATCACGCCACCCTTGGTTTTGAACTCGGCGAGAATGAGTTTCCGATCAATAAGATCCTTGAGTGCAGCGGTTTTGATTTTATTGATTTCCGCGTCGCGCTGTGCCGGGCTTGCCATTTGATTCTGGAACAACCACAATTGGGTTTGTGTCATCACTGCCCCGGCGACTTCGGCTTTAGTGACCACTTCACCATTGACGGTGGCGGCGATTCCGTTGACTTCATCGGCGGCTTGGCAGCCGAGATGAGGCAGGAGAAAAAAAGCGCCGGCAATCAGGTGCAGGGCGATGTGTGAAATGGATTTCATGGCAGGGATCGGTTGATGAAGCAGGCTAAAGGTCGAAAATGATTAAATTTTTTTCTACGGAACCATGCTACAGGGTTTTGACTAGCTCAAGTGCGTTCTCTAAACGTTTGACCTCATTTTTCCCTTTTAGACGAGGGAAGCGGCCGTTTATTTGCAAATATCCGCCTTTTTTTGTCAGCATCAGTTTATTTTCCCGTATTTCCAGGGCGGAAACCCCGAACAATGATGCTCTCAGCCGTAGTTCCGTGCTGGTGATGAGATGTCGGGCGGGTTTGGGCAAAGGTCCGAAACGATCAATCCAGTTTTGCTCCAGTTGCCTCAGTTCAGCCAACGATATGATTTCCGCCAGATGGCGATAGGCGCTGATACGCAATTGCGAGTCAGCCATGTAAGCCGCGGGAATGAAGGCCGGTAGGGAATTTTCAGGGGATCGGAGATATTGGGTTTCCGAGGTGCAAAGAAAATCGATATAAGTTGTCACTTCCACGCGGATGGCTGAAGCGTCGCCTTTCATTTTACTGACGGATTGTTTTAGTAACTGGCAGTAGAGGTCGAAGCCGATGGCGGCGATGTGGCCGCTTTGACGAGTGCCGAGAAGATTGCCTGCTCCGCGAATTTCAAGATCGCGCATGGCGATTTTAAATCCCGCACCCAGAGAGCTGTATTGTTTGATGGCATTGATGCGTTTTCGGGCATCTCCTTCGGTGACCATGTCACGGGGTAATAAAAGCAATGCGTAGGCGCGGTGATCGGCACGGCCAACGCGTCCGCGTAATTGGTAGAGGTCGGCCAGGCCGAAACGGTCAGCGCGGTCGATGATGATGGTGTTGGCATTGGGAATATCAATTCCACTTTCGATGATGGTGGTGCAGACCAGAATATCGATGTCCCCTTTGATGAAAGAACGCATGATGTTCTCAAGTTCCCCGTCCTCCATTTGTCCGTGACCAATTGCGACCCGGGCTTTGGGATGCAGGTGTTCGATTTTTTTCTTAACGCCTTCGATGGATTTGACCCGGTTATGTAAAAAATAAACCTGCCCTTGCCGCTTCAATTCTCGATCAATGGCGGTGCGGATGAGACGCTCGTCGTAGGGGCAAATGGTGGTTTGCACGGGGAAGCGATTTGGCGGAGCTGTGTTGATGGTGGACATGTCCCGTGCGCCCATGAGTGACAGGTAGAGCGTGCGCGGAATCGGCGTAGCGGACAGGGTCAGCACATCGACCAGACGAAACATTTCTTTAAAGCGCTCCTTGTGTTTGACTCCGAAGCGTTGCTCCTCGTCGATTATCACCAATCCGAGATTTTTAAAAGCGATGTCTTTGGAGATAAGGCGATGAGTGCCGATGACAATGTCGACTCCACCTTCGTGTAACATTTTAACTGTGCTTCGTTGTTGGGATGCACTTCGGTAGCGACTGAGTAAATCGATGGTGATGGGAAAATCCGACATGCGTTCGCGGAAAGTCTGATAGTGTTGCTGCGCCAGAACGGTGGTGGGAGCCAGTAGGGCGACTTGCTTGCCGGACATGACTGCTTTGAAGGCGGCGCGAATGGCGATTTCGGTTTTTCCAAAACCTACATCGCCACAGATGAGCCTGTCCATCGGGCGTGCTGACTCCATATCCTGTTTGGTGGCGGAGATGGAGGTGAGTTGATCGGGCGTTTCTTTATACACAAAGGCATTTTCAAACTCCCACTGCCACTTGGTGTCGGCACTGTGGGCAAAACCTTGGTTGGTTTCACGTTCAGCGTGCACAGTCAGTAACTGGGCTGCATAGTCTCGAATCGAACGCTCTGCTTTTTCCCGGGTCGCGTTCCAGCGATTGCTTCCAAGCCGGTTCAAGGGAGGGGCCTTTTTTCCTGAGCCGATATAACGTGACACTAAATGGGCTTGATCGAGGGGCACGTAAAGGCGGGCCTCGTTGGCATATTCAATGACGAGCGTATCCTCATTGCTCGTTTCGGCTTCGTCAGACGAAAGGGTATCAGCAGATTCCGGGTTGGATTTTCTCAATCCTCGATAACGACCGATGCCGTAACCTGTGTGAACGACAAGATCACCGTCCTTGAAGTCACCAGCTTGCGAGGCGTGCAGGTGAAGGCTGCGGGCACGGTCACGGGAAAATTTCCGGCGCGCGCGCTGGTGTTGATAACGACCGAAAATCTCGGCGTCAGAAAGCACGGCTACCTTGATGTCAGGGATGGTGAAACCCTGGTTCAAATTGCCGATGAAAGGTTGAAGAAACCCCGGGGTGACAGGGGAGTCTGATAACAGTTCCTCAAAGCGCTCGATCTCGCCGCTGGAATGGAAGGCCAGAGCTACTTGCCATCCATCTTGTTGCCACTCGGTGATTTGTTTGATGAACTCATCGTGTCTGGATTGTTGGAGAATGAAGTCACCGGCCTCAAATGTTCCGAGCGGGTTTCCGTAACAGGCGCCTGAGTGATCCTCTTCCGATCCGTCTTCGATATGACGGCTGGATGCCAGGATTTGAATACTGGCTTCAGGCGGGGTGCAATCGACACCGATCACCTGATCGGCAGCTTGCATGTAATTTCTTAGGGTGCCGCTCGTGGTGGAGTTTTTGTCATCACTGCTATCTGAGTTCAGTAGCAAATCCACTGATTTGAGTTTTCGGATGGAGGTTTGCTGGTCGATGTCGAACTCACGAATTGATTCGACTTCTTCATCGAAGAGCTCGATGCGAATCGGGCAATCGTTGTGAAGATCAAAGATATCAAAGATGCCCCCGCGTATCGCAAATTGTCCTCGCTGAAATACCTGACTGACTTTTTCAAAGCTCGCATCGATGAGCGTGTCGGTGAGCTTGATCAAATCGATTTTGCTGGCGGTCTGGATTCTCAGAGTATTGTTCAGTAGCAACTCGGGCAGGGGAGCGGGCTCATCAAAATCCACTCCGGGCAGGACGACGATGCAGGCCTGGCCGCTTTCATTTTTGTGGCGGAGGTCTTGCAGAGTTGCTAGTCGCTCCGCCAGGGCATCGGGATCGGGAAGCGCGTCCTCGAAATCCATGATGGGGTTTTCGGGTAAAAAAAGAGGCTTTGCCTGCCAGGTGGCCAACTCACCATGCAGACGTTCACCCGACTTTACGTCAGGAGTTACCAGCCAGATATTGGAGTCAGGTTGCTGTTCCTTTAAATGCCTGGCGACTATGGCTGCGATGAACGGCTGCGCAGCTTCAGTGATGTGCTCGAATACCAGAGGCTCGTGCGGGTGCTGCTGGCCGAGTTGCCTGAGGCGTTGTTGGAACAAGGGAGTGTCGGCGACTTGACTTACAAGATCGTCAGGCTTTTTCACTGAAAACGTCTGGAGGCGTGTTTTCACGGGTGACTTGGGACAAGGATGAAAAACGGTTCGTTGTGATAGCAGAGGCTAATCAGAGGCCGAAGGCAAGGTCAGATCGTGACTGGTAATTTTTTTACGCAAAGCGGGCGGGGTGATTTTCAGGGCTTTTGCTGTTTTTGCCAGATCGTGGTTTTCTTGTTCCAGGGCTTGAAGGATCAATTCCCTCTCTGCAATCGTGATAGGAGAAATGTTTTCTTTTTTTGCCGTGTTCAGGATGGTGGTGGCAGCCTGACTCAAGGTTAATTCAAAATCGGGAGCTTCAACTGATTGAGGTAGCCTACGCGGCACCGCTCCGAGGGGAATGTCTTTAGGCATCAGGACATTTCCGGTGGATAGAACACAAGCGCTCTGCAGGGTGTTTTCCAGCTCTCGAACGTTACCCGGCCAGTCATAATTTTGCAGGTGCACCAGTGCTTCGGGTGACAATTGCAAACGCCGTCCCATGTTATGCTTTGCGATTCGATTCAGAAAATGCTCAGCTAGAAGAGAGACGTCCTCGAGGCGCTGACGCAGCGGTGGAATGTGAATGCGGACAACATTCAGCCGGTAAAAAAGGTCTTCACGAAAGCGGTCTTCTTCGACTTCCTTCTCAAGATTTTTGTTGGTGGCGGCGAGAATGCGAACATTGGAGGTGATCGTCTCATTGCTGCCGATGCGTGAAAATTCACCGGATTGAAGGACGCGTAGCAATTTGCTTTGAACCTCTGAGGGCAGGTCACCAATTTCATCGAGGAAAAGGGTGCCGTCGTTGCACTGTTCAAAACGTCCAATGCGTTGACTGACGGCTCCTGTATAGGCGCCTTTTTCGTGTCCGAACAATTCGCTCTCGAGTAAATTGGCGGGAATGGCTGCACAATTGATGGCGATGTATTCGTGACCAGCGCGGCGACTGAATTGATGAATGGCACTGGCGACGACTTCTTTTCCCGTGCCGCTTTCGCCGGTAATGAGAACAGGCGCATCACTGTGGGTGACTCGGCCGATTAATTTGACAACATCTTGAATGGCAGGGGAGTTGCCGATGATGAGGTCCGAGCTGACCGGCTGCGGGATGGCTTCGAGTTGTTCATCGGCAGCCAGGCGCATTTGCTCTGCGGCCTGAAGGGCGTGTTCGACGGTTGGGCGCAGATCGAAGCTGATCGCTTCTTTTCTCAATACATCATAGGCCCCCATCCGCGTGGCTTCGATCACGGAGTTGGTTGAGGTGAGGTTGCCGGTGAGTAATACGACAGCATTGGGGAAATTTTGCCGGATACGTTTCAGCAGTTCGAGGCCGTCAAAAGGAAGGAGGTCGAGATCGACGATCAGCAGGTCAGCATGTTTAGCCGTAAAGAGTTTGAGAGCTTCGTCGGAGCGGGTGGTAGTGATGATTTCAATTGTGGGCGCGTCAAGGTGGCGACTGGCCCAGTCGAGATAATCGGCATCGGCATCGGCGATGATGACGGTCTGTTGGCTAGGCTTGCTCATTACCAATCACAGGCCACCGAAGCGGCGCTGTCTTTTGGAGAAATCTTCAAGCGCGGCATGAAGATCCTGCTTGCGAAAATCAGGCCAGTTTTTGTTGGTGATATATATCTCAGAATAACTGATTTGCCAGAGAAGAAAGTTGGACAGGCGCATTTCGCCGGAGGTGCGGATGAGTAAATCCGGGTCCGGGTAGTAGCGGGTGTAGAGGTGTTTGCTGAACAGTTCCGGGGTGATCATTGCCCGGTCGATGTGGCCGTCGTCCAGATGGCGGATAATGCTTTTTATGCCATCGACAATTTCTTCGCGTCCGCCATAGCTCAACGCAAGAATGAGAGTCAGGCCGGTATTGTCAGCGGATTTCTCGATGGCTTCACTAAGTGCTTTCTGGCACGTTTTCGGTAGATCGGTGATGCGGCCGATGGCCTGGAGCTTTACGTTTCGCTGGCAGATTTCCGGAGTTTTTTCTCGCAGAAAAGTTTCAAGCAGCTTCATCAGCGCTTTGATTTCCGCCTTCGGTCGATTCCAATTCTCTGACGAAAAAGCGTAGAGAGTGAGGAAGTCTACGCCTAGTTCGCTACAGGCCTCGACACATTCCCTGACGGCTTCGGCACCTGCTTGATGGCCGGAACGTCGCGGCAGGCCTCGCTCCTTGGCCCAACGACCATTGCCATCCATGATGATGGCGATGTGTTTGGGGATGATTTTTTTAGCACTCATCGCTCGCTGAGTTTGAATGTGGGACAGGCCTTCAACCTGTTTTTCGTAGCCGGATTTAACAGGTTGAAGACCTGTCCCACATTTGGCTACGTTCTTTCACTTGCACTTTGTGTTTATAAGCTGATCAGCAGGGTAAATAAAAGTACAGGGCTGGGTCGATCTTAATCAACCAATGTCTGTGTGCGGTCAGGTCCTACGCCCACCGAAGTGATGGGGACGCCAGTGGTGCGGGTTACATAGTCGAGATACTCACGGGCTTTTTCGGGCAGATCAGCAAGGTGACGGGCTTCCTCGATTGAGGTTTTCCAGCCGGGCAGTGTTTTATAAACGGGTTTGACTCGTTGGAGATCGGCAGCGGACGCCGGTGGCAAATCGAGTTTTTTCCCGTCGAGTTCGTAATGGGTGCAGATGGGGATTTCGTCGAGTCCGTCGAGTCCGTCCAGATTGGTCATCGCCAGTTCGTCAATGCCGTTTACATAAGTGGCATAGCGTAACAGAACCAGATCGAGCCAGCCGCAACGTCGTTCCCGGCCGGTCGTGGCTCCAAATTCCCGTCCCATGCCGTGCAGAACATCGCCAAAGCCATCGTCTTCAGTTGGGAAAGGGCCTTCGCCGACCCGGGTTGTGTAAGCTTTGATGACACCGACTACTTTGTCGATGCGTTGGGGAGGGACTCCGGATCCTGTGCAGACTCCGCCAGAAGTCGTATTGGAGGAGGTCACAAAAGGGTAGGTGCCAAAATCAACGTCGAGGTAGGTTCCCTGAGCTCCTTCAAAAAGCAGGCTGCGGGAATCGGCGAGAGCCTGGTGAAGAAAGCCGATGGTGTCACAAACAAAGGGACGAAGCCTCTCGGCGGCTTCAGCGTAGGCTGTTACGGATGCTGCGACATCTATGGTTTCCACGCCAGCCGCTTCCAACAGCTCATTGCAGTTGGTTAAATTCTGGTTCAATCGATCCGAAAAGTTGTCCTCGAACAGTTCATGCAAGCGCAGACCCGAGCGGTCAATTTTGTCAGAGTAGGCGGGACCGATGCCGCGTTTGGTGGTGCCGATTTTTTCATCGCCACGGCTGGATTCGTTCAGCGCGTCCATGGCGCGATGTGATGGCAGAACCAGGTGGGCGCGATTGCTGATCAGCAGGCGATCGGCCTCGACGGTTACTCCCTGTTTGGCGAGGGTGTCGATTTCCTCCAGCAGTGAGACCGGATCGATGACCACTCCGTTGCCGATCACACAGGTTTTGTTGGGCCAGAGAATGCCGGAAGGAATCAAGTGTAATACGTATTTTGTTCCTTCACTGATCACCGTATGTCCGGCGTTATTTCCGCCCTGGGCACGGACAACGATTTCCGTCTGGTCTGTCAGGTAGTCGACAATTTTTCCTTTTCCTTCATCGCCCCATTGGGCTCCTACGATTACGATATTGGGCATAGTGATTTAGTGTGTTGAAAACGCATTCTAAGCGGAAGAGAGCAATGCCTCGTGCGAGGGCTCTCATAGATAGTCGGTGTGGTAGTGAATCGCTTTAAGCGGAATAAATAACCGCTATTAGTCAGAATGAGTTCATCCTACTTTCATCGATGCCGCCAGCCCGAATGTTGCCAGAGCAGAAAGTATGGCGATCAAACCAATCGCCATCGCAGCTTTTCCAAGCTGATTTTTATCCACAGCTTTTTCCAGAGGCGATAAATTGTCAAAGCCTTCGGGTTTGGTTGAAGTTTCGGCAAGCTCCACTTCCATATTGCTGACAAAAGGTTCCCCGTCTCCTCCGCCTACACTTGCTTCGGCATCGTCTTCTTTCTCATCTTCGGCAGCTGCCGTTTCTTCGCATTCGTAAACCGCATCCACTCTACCGAAGGTTATTTTGGTTCCGTTGGACAGGGGGCCTTTGGTAGTTGGAACATCTTCCACCTTAATCCCATTGGTCGAGTCTAGATCGACAACAATGTAGGAGTCTCCTTCGCGTTGAATCTTAGCGTGGTGACCGGAAATGGATTCGTGAGCAACAACGAGATCATTGTCAGGAGCACGGCCGAGAGTGACAAATTCTTGGTCGAATGAAACCTTCATAGGTTCCTGATCTGGGACATAAATGGTGATTTTAGCCATAACTAGGCGACATTTAACAGGATTTAGCGCGAGGAATCAATCAGATTGGCAAATTCTTCGAAAAAATATGCCGCATCGTGTGGGCCAGGGGAAGCTTCCGGGTGGTATTGAACACTGAAAACAGGGTGTTTTCGGTGTCGCAGCCCCTCTACCGTATCATCATTGAGGTTTATGTGGGTCACTTCGACGTCTTCGGGTAGCGAGTCGGCAGCAACGGCAAAACCGTGATTCTGCGAGGTAATAGCGATATTATCAGTGCGCAGATCCTTAACCGGTTGGTTGGCGCCCCGGTGACCGAATTTCAGTTTGAAGGTGCTGCCGCCAAAAGCATGGCAGAGCACTTGGTGTCCCAGACAAATGGCAAAAATGGGCTTTTTGCCGATCAGCTTTTGGATTTCGTTGTGAACGTAGTTGAGAGCAGCTGGGTCACCCGGGCCGTTCGAGAGGAAAATCCCGTCAGGATTGAGAGCTAACACCTCTTCCGCCGAGGTCTTGGCGTTCACTACGTCGACAGTGAAACCTGATTGACGAAGCATGCGCAAAATGTTGCGTTTGATACCCAGGTCGTAAGCAACAATGTGGTATTTGGCTTCGGGTAAAGGTTGAAAGTGTTGGCCGTTCTCATCCGTGATTTGACCCGGAGTTACCTTGCTTGCATTTGGAATCGTCCATTCGCGGCTGAGCTCATTATCCGGATCCCAACGGTAGTTTTTCGCAGTGCTGACTTCTTTTACAAAGTCGGCGCCTTCCATGGACGGGCTTTCTTTTGCCATACGGATGGCGTTCTCGGTGGAGAGATTTGGGTCGGTCGAGATCACCGCTCGCATCGCGCCGTGTTCACGCAGGCGTTTGGTCAGGGTGCGAGTGTCGATGCCTTGAATGCCGGGAATGTTGTGGCGTTCCAGGTAGGTCCCAAGAGATTCTCGCGAGCGCCAGTTACTCGGGGTTTCGCAGAGTTCTTCGATAACAAAGCCCCGCACATGCGGCTGGTCACTTTCGTTGTCATCGGGGTTGATGCCATAGTTCCCGATCAGCGGGTAAGTCATTGCCACGATTTGCCCGCGATAGGAGGGATCAGTGAGGATTTCCTGATAACCCGTCATCGACGTGTTAAAACAGGCTTCACCCACGGCAGTTACTGCAGTGGCTCCAAACGATTGGCCTTCAAAACAGGCCCCGTCTTCAAGAGCTAGGAGTGCTTTCATCTGAGGGCAATGCATACGCTCGAAGTGACTAAGAGCAAACGAAATAAACTCAAATCGGCGAGATTTGGGGATGAGTTAATGAAAATGTCTGCGAAGAGGAGATTCAGGAGAGGGTGGTCTGATACTTGACTAGAGAATTGTTCGCGCTTAAATCTGGGGAAATGAACGGGAATCGCTATTTATTGCCCCGCTTTTTGTGGTTGGTGTTTTTATTCAGTGGGTCGGCCTTTCTTTGCCAGGGACAGGAGCTCCAACCGCGTCGGTGGAGTCATCTGCCGATGAATGTCAATTTTGCAGGAGGTGGTTACGTCTACACCACCGGGGACATTATCTTTGATCCCGTGCTGTTAGTTGAAAATGTGAAGCTGGAAATGCATTCCGTGCTTTTCCAATACATTCGTACCTTCGAGTTTCTGGGTAAATCGGCGCGAGTGGATTTTACGCAAGGGTATCAAGAAGCGATGTGGAAAGGCTTGTTAGAGGGGCAACCCGCCTCGGCTAATCGTTCCGGTTTGTCGGATGGCAGTATTCGATTTGCAGTGAATTTATGGGGAGCTCCGCCGCTGAAGGGGAAAGAGTTTGCCGAATACCGGGCTAAAATGGATAGCGAGACGATCGTTGGTGGAGCATTGCTGGTTCAACTACCCACTGGTAATTATCTCGACGATAAGTTACTCAATATCGGCACCAATCGTTTCACTTTCAAACCCCAGTTTGGTGTGGTTCACAATCGCGGCTCCTGGACTACGGAACTGACCACCGCGGTTTGGTTATTTACTGACAATGATGATTTTTGGAATAGGAACCATTTTGCACAAGACCCGCTCTACACTTTGCAGGCTCATTTGGTGTATACTTTTCGGCCCGGACTCTGGGTAGGGGGTGGAGTGGCCTACGGGATCGGAGGAGGATCGACTCTGAATGGAGTGTATAAAGATGACCGGAAAGGGAATCTGGTCGGGGGAGTTAGTTTTGGGATTCCCATTTCAAAAAAAGTGGGAATCACCTTTTCTTACATCGGCTATCGAACCCAGGTAGATGTGGGCGGAAATACCGATAATTTGGCTGTTGGCCTTTCTGTGCTTTGGTGAGGAGTGTAAGCTATTAACGGGCGTGACATAGGCTCAAAACTGAAAAAGCTTGATCTGAGCAAACTGCCACTTTAGTATCACTTTATGAAGGTTGAATTGGTCACAACACTCAAACGAAGGGCGACTGAAATTCTCGGTGAGTTGGCGGAAAATCAGGAGCCGGTTCTCATAACCCAGCATGGTCTTCCCGCTGCTTACTTACTAGACGTGGACACCTATGAATCCTTGCAGGCACGCGTTGAGCTTCTCGAGGGGATCGCGCGAGGTGAAAAAGCGATCGATGAAGGCAGGACAGTGTCTCATGCTGAGGCGAAAAAGAAAATGAGTCGATGGCTGAGCTGATTTGGACTGATCCCGCCCTTTCAGATCTGGACAGGATCGCTGACTACATTGCAATCGACAATCCGGAAGCAGCGCAAGCTTTGGTGAAACGGGTATTTGCACATGTCGAGCAAGTGATCGAGAATCCTGAGAGTGGATCGATTGTCCGAGAGCTCAGGTCTCTTCGGGCCTACAGGCAGATTGTCGAGCCGCCCTGCCGAGTGCTTTACAGAATAGCTGACGAAGGTAAAATATACATCGTCCATGTGATGCGGGGTGAGCAGTTGCTGAGGCGAAAAAAATTAACTCGAGGATCATGAAATCTCTGGAACAGACTAAATAATATGAAAAACATTGTCATAACAATTTTCGCTTTAATCCTCGGCATCACTGCGCTCTCAGCGGCACCGGAAGATGAGATCGGTGAGCTATTGAAATACGTAAGCAATCTTGAGGGCGCGACTTTTTCAAGAAATGGAACCACTCACACTGCCAAGGAGGCGGCGGAGCATATGCGCATGAAGTGGCAGAGGCAGAAAAAGAAAATTCATAGCGCGGAAGACTTTATTGATCTCTGTGGTTCGAAATCCTATCTGAGCGGAAAGAGATATACGATCAAGCTGAAGGACGGAGCTGAAAAATTCAGTGATGAGGTTCTGAAAGCTGAGTTGAATAGAATCAGAAGCGCGGCAAAGAAGTAAACGAGTGATGAGGTTCTGAAGGCAGGGCTGAATAGAATCAGAAGCGAGGTAAAGAAGAAACGACTCTGCTCACTGTTAGGGTAAAAAATATGCCAACCTTCCGTCAAGAATCCGAAGAGGATGATGTACCGTGGCCCGACGATGACTTCACCGGAGAATGGATCGTAGAGTGGCCAAACGGACAGATCAAATTTAAGAGTCGATACATCGATGGAGATGAAGAGGGGGAATATCGCTGCTATTGGGCAAATGGAAAATTTGCTCAGAAGGGAGTAAATAAAAACGGAGTATGTAAAGGGCTGTGGGAGGATTTCTGGGAAGACGGAAGAAAGTTTAAGGAGACTTACTACGATAATTCAGACAATTTCACAGTGCGTTGGCTTGATGAGCAAGGCAATGTGGAACGAATCCAAGTGTTTCGGAACCGTCTGGAACAAAAACCCGGACAAGATTAGATGTCGATCCTTACACCTGACCAGCCGCGAGTCGAAAACCCTATGGCCATCCAACCTCCATTCAGGCGTCGGAGTGCGCCCTCGGTCAGGCGTAGGATGACTATAACATCTAAAAATGAAAAGACGCCTTAGTCGTATTGGCTAAGACGCCTGTTCGTGGTTTACCCACCTGTGCCGTCCTTGACTTCTGGGTTTGTATTCCCGTTTCTCAACAGGGCGGAAACCGCAGCAGGGGCTTTTGCCTTCCAGTGAAGGCCTGACAGCCACCTCCGTGCTAGTCTCCATTAACG
The DNA here is from genome assembly GCA_013152075.1 of Verrucomicrobiota bacterium. Lineage (GTDB taxonomy): Bacteria > Verrucomicrobiota > Verrucomicrobiia > Verrucomicrobiales > DEV007 > JAADHD01. The sequence goes on from JAADHD010000103.1 coordinate 14,176, forward strand.
TTTCAACGGATCCAACCCGGTGAAGCCAATAGGGTCGAACACTGCAGGAAATTCTAAAATTCGCACGGCGTTCTATGTAACTGCATATTGAGTCAAGGGAAGATGACTGGCAATGCTTTTTTCAGAATATTTCTTGTTCAGGGAATCAAGCTTGATTCATGAACTCCTGGGTGCGTTTTTCCATTTCTTCAGGGGATACTTCTTCGGTTTTCTGATTGAAGTTCCAGCGGTAACCAAAGGGATCCTTGATCATTGATGTACGCACACCCCAGAATTCGTCTTTAGGTTGCTTGAGGGGGGTGGCTCCGGCTGCGCTTGCGTCAGCGAATGCCTGATCGCAATCCTCGATATTGATGGCAAACAGGCAGGAGGCGGTGTTGCCTTCCGGCATGGCGACGGCGTTCCATTCAGGTGATTCGTCCGAAATGTAGATCAGCGAATTGCCGATCATGAACTCTGCATGAAAAATGCCGCCATCCGGTTTTGGCATGCGATAAAGTTCTTTGGCCCCAAGAGCCTTGGTATAAAAATCCAGCGCCTCAGCGGTGTTTTTTACTGTTAAGGAAATAGCGACGGTAGGTTCAGGTAATTGACTCATGGTTTTGCTTGTTTGTTCTTAGCGAGCTCACTTCATTTTTGTGAGCACTTTGAATGTATAGCGCAGTCCACTGACAGCCCTATGTCAGGAGGGTTCCATTTTTTTAAATGCGCGCTTAATAGATGTTTTTAGCTTATTAGGTGTGACATTTGACACTCGAATAAGGTGGCAATTATTAAAT
>JAADHD010000358.1 GCA_013152075.1 Verrucomicrobiota bacterium
GTTCCGATTTTGCTTTGGGGGCGCGGGCTTGTAATTTGTCTGCAGGGTAGTCAATGCAGTCGTCGTGTTTGATGTGGTAGATGCGACCGTTCTCCGCACCGACGAGCAAGTCGGGTTTGCCGTCCTTGTCGAAGTCGCATACCGCAGGGCTGGAGGTGTGACCAGCGACGTTGCGCTTGGCGAGGTTGCCGATTTTTTTGAGAATGACTGCGCCCTTAGGGTATTCTTTGCTTGCGGGTGCATCTTTGCAGTTGCGGTACCAGGTGGCGTTTTGTGAATTGACGAGAATGTCCATTCGACCATCACCGTCCCAGTCAACTACAGCAAGTTTGTAACGACCCGAGCTGCCGGCAGATTTGGGATTGAGTTGGATGGCTTGCAGGTCTTCGTCAAGGAAGATGCGTTCGAAGGGTTTTCTGACTCCTTCACTCCCAGTCGCTACCATTCTACTGAAACAAAGATAGCCTTCCTGGTCTAAGCTGATCAGATCGTGAGAACCGTCGGAATTCCAATCCGTCAAAAGTGGTGTTGTTCTCCATTGTGTGACAAGGTCGCCTATCCAATCATTCCCCCAATTGATTTTATTTGTGTTCCACCAAACCCATTCTGGTTTCTCGAGATTCCCCCATGCCATTATGAGAGGAAAATAGCGATCAATCACATTTTTGGATTTTCCAAGGACTGCAGGTTTTCCAAGGATTGAGCTAACAATAATTTCCGGATCTCCATCGTTGCCCATATCACCTACCGATAAGGTGGTGTATCCCCACTTTGCCTCGCAGGGGCCCTGGATGGATCCGTTTGATCCGGCCATGATCCGATAGGTCTTTCCGTTGACCTTCAGTTGCTTGGGGGCGTCCCATTTGGGAAAACCATCTGGTGTGTTTCCGATATTTTCAAAAATACCAATATAGCCCGCGGTGTTGCCGCAGAGAATGTCTTGATCTCCATCGTTGTCCCAATCGTAGGCGAAGGGGGTCGATAGAGCGCCGAATTTCAGCGTGTCTGCTTCTTGTTGAAAGTATACCGGCTGCTTGAAGTATGGCTGGTTGTCTTGAAGTAAACGGGCATTGGATTGAGTGTTTTCCACAAAAGCAACGCGACCATCTTCATCGCCAACAATCAGGTCGAGGTCTCCATCCCCATCCCAATCAAATGCGGTTGGGGTAATCATTTGCAGATCCATCGACAGAGGTTTTCCATTGTCGCCGTTTAGTTTTTGAGCGGCAGCAAAGACGGGATGTTTTCTGGCACCGATATTTTCGAAGTATGTAAAACCGTCCAGGAACTCACCGCAGATCAAATCCAGGTCTCCATCATTATCCCAGTCGGCAAAGTTTGGCGAAGGCCAGCCGTAGACATCGATGTCTCCACCGCCTGCCTTAATTCGAATCGGTTCATCTGCATAGCGGGGCTCCCTATCCGACCCTTCATTCTCCAACCAGTAAACATAACCATGCAGCGGCCCATTCCCCCAACGTCCCTGAGCATCATAAGCATGATCCCAGCCGTAATCCGTCCAGTCACCTACACCGATGACCAGATCCTGATCACCGTCACCGTCGTAGTCGACATAGCGCCACATATTGCCGCGCACGGGGTTGTTGTGCACGTTGTTTGTTTTGTAGATCTTTTCCGGATTCTCAAAATCAAATTTACCAGTCTTGGCATCACGGGGGAATTCGTAACCCGGCTTCAGGATGCGTGGTTTGCCATCCACATAACTGACCTGCATATTGTGAACGGCTGGCCCGAGTCGAACCCCGGGCTTGAACACCGGCATTTTCACCTTCGGATCCTGACTGGGATTCTCGAAAAAATAAACGCCGTTACTGGGTTTATCCGGACAAGCCACCAGCAGATCCATGTCGCCATCTCCATCATAATCCATCGGCATCGGCCAGGCCCAGAGGCCAACCCCAAGATCGACTTTCAATCCGGGGTTGTTGTATTTCAGCGGTTCTAGATCGGCGTGCAGGGTTGATTGCGTGAGCAATATCAATACGCCGCTGAGAAGAGTGAGAGGTTGTTTCAGAGGTTTCATAGCTAGGGGGTAGTTGGAAGTAAATTATTGCCACCAGCGATCGGTGGATTCGCGGTCTTTCTTGGCGAGTATTTGTTGCAGGCTGTTGTGGATGTGGTTTTGCATCGCTTTCGAAGCTTGTTCGACATCACGCTTTTTGATCGCTTTCAAAATACGTTCATGGTCAGCCGAAGTGTCGTTCAAAACTTCAATTTCAAACTCATGCCGATCGGCTTCAAAAATACGAGTGAGGATATGGGAGTCCCCGACCACTTTCATAATGCGTCGATTGCGGGAGGCTTCGATCACCATCATGTGAAAGGCCAAATCGAGGCGATGGAATTCCTTGGCGGCGGTTTTCCCAGCGGAGGCTTTGCCACTGCTTTTGACTTTCGCTACCCACTTTTTCAGATCCGCGAGATTTTCCTCCAAATCGTGAATTTGCCAATCCGCCGCTCGTTCAGCAGCCTTACCTGCCGCGTAGGCTTCTAGCGCTTCACGGGTTTCGTAGAGTTCGATCGCCTCCTCACGACTGAGCGAGCGTACCACGGCACCGAGTTGAGGAATCAGCTCGACAAACCCCTCGCTCGCCAGTTGCCCAACCGCTTCCCTCACAGGAGTGGCGCTGACGCCGATCTCCTTGCCCAGACTGCCATAAGAAAGGCGTGAACCCGGCGGCAGGCTGGAATCCAGAAGTTTGCTGCGGATGTGGTCGTAAGCTTTTTGAGATCGGTTGGATGGCATAATATATTGAAGTCTATAGACCTGTATATTATAAATAGGGGCGCGTCAAATTAGAAACTGTCATTCAGCTCGGGGGCGTATTTTATTTTACTGCGGCAGGCTTGGCCGCAGGGGACGTCATTTGCATGGGGGCGTATCCGCGGTTTTCCAGCAACTCGATGACGTTACCTTTTCCAACCAGGTGACCTGCACCGACGATGAAGAGTACGTTTTCGTTGCCGAGAAAGGCTTGTTCGATTTTAGGAACCCAATCTTGGTTGCGTTTGTCTATGAGGATGCTTTTGAGTTTAGGATCCTCCTTGAATTCTTCATTGAGCAGCACGTCCATTCTTTTCACATCGCCGATTTTCCATGCGTCGATTAAATTTTTCAGGAGCTCTTGCATGCCGTCGATTTTTTCCAGTGTTGCACGTAGCATGCGGTCTTGTTCGCGAGCGTTGAGTTTGTCAAATAGGGTAACTTGGAACTCTGCGGTTTCCAGTCCTGAGGAAGGTTTCTTGTCTTTAAGGGATTTTTGATAATATATGACCTCAAGTCCAAGATCAGGCCGAGCTCCCATTCGCAATGCTTCCATGGATGATAAATTGATGGCCAGGAGTGCTGGCTTCATGTTTTCGAACAGCAAAGTAGGTAGGCCGCGGCTGGTAAGGTGGGCGGCCAATAGTTTGAAGGTGCCGCTGCTAATATGGCGACGAAGGGTGTCCTTTCCGGCAAACATTCCAAGTTTGCGAATTTTTTCAATCGTCTTGGGATCATTCATTTCAGCCATGTCAATTTCGAAATACAAACGCTGGGAATCTTCGTAAGCGATGTCGTAGGCGGTTGGCAAGGGGTAGTCTTTTTCTCTTAGCAGGTGGACGGATCCCGCGATATAAACGGTGTTTTGGCTGCCTCGGATTCTCCAAACACATGCGAATTGGTCCGGTTGAATGGCGACGCTTGGGATTTCTTCACCGCGGCTTTTAACTGGTGCTAACAGGCACAACAGGAAAAAAGGGGCAATAATGTGTCGGCAAAGAATCATATGGAAGAACTAACTGGTAAAAGCGGGCGAGGCTAGATAAAATTTGAGCATGCTGATGAATTATAGCGCCGAGTCGGGATTGACTGACAAATGAATATTTGCGCCTTGTTATTGATTCGTGGAGTTATCCTTAAGTCGTTGTTGGACAGGGGAATCATTTTTTTTGAGATGAGGATGGGAAAAAAGCGCGTCCTGGTAATGCATCCACAGGCTGTATTGAATGTTTATAATTGCAGAACTGACACATAAAATAGCAAACAACAGGCCGAGTCGATTACGGCGAGGCCTTATGATGGCAGCGAAAATGGCAGTAATGGCGACCACGAGATAAAGCCAAAGCTTATTTTTTCGGTTAGTGGTATTTTGCTGGAAGTCACTTGCTCGGGTTGGTGCTTCTATGTGATAAACCTGCTCGATGCGATCCTGTACATTTTCGCGCATAGATAGGTAGGGGAATATCGTCAGCGAAGACAGGGCGATCAAGATAAGGGCAAGAATTTGGAAAGGAGTGTGCTTAAAAAAATAAGCGATAATGAGGGCTATAATGCCAAGCGTGACTCCATAAATAAATACCGGCTCAAGCAAGAGGTATAGATATTCGCTGTCGCTAAGGGGCTCACGCAGTCTAGTGAATGAATGAAATAAATTACTCATTATACTATGCGTCGTTCCGGCAAGTGAGTTGGGACAAGCAAACCTCCGGTTATAGAGGGAGGTTATTTTGTAGCTCCTGGGGAGGTTTTGCGCCTAGTCTTGCGTAAGCGGTGGGAGTCGCCACTCTGCCCCGGGGCGTTCTGTTGAGGTAGCCTTGCATGATCAGGTAGGGTTCGTAGACTTCTTCTATGGTGGTATCATCTTCGCCGACGGCTACGGCTAGAGAGCTAAGACCAACGGTCCCTCCACTGAATGTATAGACAATGGCTTCGAGTAGCCGGATGTCGGTTTCGTCCAGTCCGTCGGCATCGATTTCGCGCATTTGCAATGCGGCATCGGCCACTGAGGCGGTGATGATGTTGTCAGCTTTGACCTGGGCGTAGTCCCGTGCCCAGCGAAGCAGCAGGTTGGCAATTCGCGGAGTGCCTCGGGAGCGACGAGCGATTTCGAAAGCTCCCTCTGGTTCGATGGCGACATTTAATAGCTTGGCTGAGCGGATGAGGATGCCTTTAAGGGTTTCGGCTGGGTAATAGTCGAGTCGGTTCGCCATGCCAAAGCGGGATCGCAGTGGCGCTGTGAGCATGCCAGCACGAGTGGTGGCGCCTACCAGAGTGAAGCGTGGCAGGGTGAGTTGAATAGATCGGGCACTGGGGCCTGAATCGATGATGATATCCAGTCGATAGTCCTCCATTGCAGGATAGAGGTATTCTTCGATAGCGGGGTGTAAGCGATGAATCTCATCAATAAACAAAAAATCGCCGTGCTTGAGGTTGGTCAAAATGCCGGCGAGGTCACCTGCTTTCTCAATCTGCGGTCCACTGGTACAGTGAATTTCGCTACCGAACTCTTCCGCAAGTATGAAGGCCAGAGTGGTTTTGCCGAGTCCTGGCGGGCCGCTTAGCAGCACATGGTCCAAAGCATCCTCTCGTTGCTTGGCCGCCTCGACCATCAGGATTAAGCGTTCTTTAACTTTATCCTGCCCGGCAAACTCGGTAAAATCAGGTGGGCGCAGACTGATTTCGAGGTCCGTTTTTGGAGTCTCGGCACTTTCGGAATTGGATTGCTCGCTCAATGGATGAAAGATGATTGGTTTGAACTAAAGGGGAGCAGTCTGAACGGTGAGAGTGAGGTCATGATGGCTGTCAGAGCTTCGTCTGATGAGTAGGCAGATAACAAAGAACAGATTTTCTCAAGGCTATTAAAGTAAGCTTATCTGAAAAATCAGCCGAGTCGAATAAAGAATAATTAGATTAAACGCTGTTAAATAGGCAAAGATTAAGCTGGCAATTTATTTAAGATCCCCTAATAATCATAAAAGTTAAAATTATCGTAACTCAAGGTTGAAATAATTGATTCTTGACCTTTGGTTAATATTTCCCGAGAAGAAGCGGGACGCATTTGTCATGACCCTTGGCAGATTGCGTTTTTGCTGTGCTCGGGGTTTGCATTTTTACATTAGATACTGAAAAAGGATGAAATTGAATAAAACTGCTACTCAACTGGCAAAAGGAGTCGTTTGCTTATGCACCGGACTCATCATGCAGTTCGCTGTGATTGGAACGGCCCTTGCTCAGGAAGTGGGTATGGCGAAATCTGTTCGCAAGATCGAAGTTCAGTATGTAGGCACGGCCACCGTGTCGAAAGATCGCATTCTTTCCAGATTGTCTACCAAGGTTGGCGATCCGTTTTCACAGGCCAAGGTGGATGAGGATATTAAGAAGCTGTATGCAAGCGGCGATGTGGAGAACATCCGAATTCTTGCCGAACCTCAGGGGGAAACGGGTATTCGATTGATAGTTGTGGTGCAGACTAGGGCGATGCTGGGTGATGTGGCTTTCCGTGGTAACTCCGCTATTTCGACCAAAAAATTAAAAAAGAAAATGGATTTGGAAACGGGCGAGTCAATTGACATGGCCCAGGTTCGGGAAGGTCGCGCCTCTATTCAGGAAATTTACCGCAAGGCGGGGTATCCGGAGGTAAGAGTCGATTATAATGTAGGCGCACCGAATGAGCAGGGATTTTCGACGTTGACTTATAATATTGACGAAGGCGGTCAAGGGGTGTTGCGCAAAGTAGAATTTATCGGCAACGAGATTTTCTCTGCCAAGATTTTGCGCAAGCAGATGGAGCAGAAGCAGAAGGGATTGTTCAGCATATTCTCCAAGAAGGGTCGGATTGACAACGACATGATGGAGGATGACGTCACTCGCATTGAAGATTACTATCAGGATCAAGGTTACCTAAATGCCCAGGTGGTGGATGTTCGCCGCGTGCGGGTCGATGACAAGAATGTCGATTTGGTTATTACGATTGAAGAAGGCGCGATGTTCTCTGTTGGAGAGGTAAACATCAAGGGAGTGCGGGTGATGACTGCTGAAACTGACGTTTCGCCTTATATCAGAGCTAAAGCGGGTGAAACTTACTCGGGCCAAAAGCTTAAGGGTGACATCAAGATGATCCGCGACCTTTATGGTTCGCAGGGTTATGCGGATGTTCGTGTTGAGCCTCAGTTGACTGGTGGTGAGGGAGATATTGTCAACGTGACTTATGATGTGACCGAGGGCAGGAAATTCAATCTTGGCAAGGTCAACATCGCCGGCAATCAGAAAACCCAAGGTCGGGTCATCCGTCGTGAGATGGCTGTCAATCCGGGTGAGGTTTACGACACCGTTCGCATTGATGCTACCCAGAAACGTTTGATGAATCTGAATTATTTCTCATCAGTGGATGTGCTGCCAGTGGATACTAATTACATCGACGTGAAGGATTTGAACATTACGGTGACTGAGAAACCTACCGGGACGGTTAACTTCGGAGCTGGTTTCAGTTCGATTGATGATCTTGTTGGTTTCATTGATGTGACACAATCAAATTTCGATCTTGGCAACTGGCCGTCGATGACAGGTGCTGGTCAAAAATTCCGCATGAATCTGCGTTACGGAACGCAGCGTCGCGATTTCCTGGTTGGCTTGACCGAACCTTGGTTCATGGGGCGTCGTCTGGCGCTTGGCGGAGAGCTTTATTACCGCGATTTGTTTTTCCTCAGTGATTATTTTGACCAGAGTGAATATGGCGGTGATATATTTTTACGTAAGCCGGTGGGCAAATTTGCTTATGTGCGTGGCGAGTATCGTTTGCAAAATGTGGAAATTACTCCATCCAGCGACGCGTCTCCCGAAATCCAGGCTGAGGCGGGTACATATCTGCAAAGCATGGTTGGGGCGACATTGGTTCGTGATACCCGGGACAATTTGTTCCTGCCCCGTAACGGCCACAAGTTGAGTGGTGGTGCTGACTATTCCGGCATTGGCGGTGATGTGAAAACTTATGGTATGGATTTGAGTGGCTCCCAATATTTCGATTTGCCTTTCGATACCATTTTTAGTTTGGTGGGTTCATTCAGAACGGTGGATTCAGCAGGTGGTGATGGAGTGCCGATTTTCGAAAGAGAATTCCTTGGTGGTGCGAATAACCTACGTGGTTTTGATTTTCGCGAAGTGGGTCCTAAGGATATCAATGGAGAAGTGGTTGGTGGTCGCACGTCTTGGTTCGGCACTGCGGAATATACGTTTCCCTTGATCGAGAAAATTCGTGGCGCGCTGTTCTATGATGTGGGTGCAGTGAGTGTGAATGCGTGGGATGTAGGTGGTGATATCAATTCGAACTATGGACTGGGATTGAGGCTTTTTATTCTTGGTGGGGCCCCTATTCAGCTGGACTATGGTATTCCTATTCAGTCGGATGAGTTCAATGATTCGGGCGGCCGCTTCAACTTTACGATTGGATACCGCTTCTAAACGTGGCTCACCGGAAGTAAGGGGGGAGCTAACTGGCAAAACCCCTGCTTTTCTTGTAATGGACGCAATCTTAGGGTTGCGTTTTTTGCTTTATGGGGCGTTTGTGGCTCGCCTGAGTGGATCAGGGGTTTTCGGCTGATAAGCAGGATTCGAATTTTGAATACCAACTAAAAAAACTGACTGGATTATGAATGTAAAATTTTTCTTAAGCGTGCTAATCGCAACGGTATTGGCTGGCGTTACTTCCGCCTCCGCGCAGAGCACGAAGCTTGGGGTGGTTGATATGCAGGAATGCCTGAACAAGTATTACAAAACCAAACTCAAGGTTAAAGACGTAGAGGGTCAGGCAAAAGCCAGTAGATCTAAACTGGATGAAAGAATTGCTGACTTTAAGAGAATACAGGTTCGTCTGGCTGAATTGGATAAAAAGGCGCGCGACACAGCTTTGAGTCAGGAGCAACGCCAGGGCGCTGCCGTTGAGATGCAACAGTTGGTGCAGGAGGGCCGCGCTAAGGAGCGTGAGCTTCAAGAGGCACAACGCAAGGCTCAAGGAGAATTGCTGGCAGCGCGTCAACAGATGGAGAAGACTTTGGTGGATGAAGTGCGTCTCGTTGTTGATGCGGCTTCAAAAAAAGCCGGTCTGGATATGGTGATCGACAAGTCGTTTTTACCGAGAGGTAACAAGGTGCTGGTCGTGGTGACTGATAAAGTGCCCGATTTGACTAAGGACGTGATTGCTACCCTGAACAAGGATGCGCCGGCCGAAGCGCCGGAAGCGACTGACGGGAAAAAGGCGGATGAGAAAGCCCCCGCGAAAAAGAAATAAGTGATTCAAGCCGCGTCATGAAAATGATGCGGCTTTTTTTTGGCCTCAGTTTGGGTGTAGTGAATATTCGACGGGTGTGCAAGCCCTCGATTAACAAATTTGTGATCATATGAATATCACCTTGCAGGAGTTGGTTGACTTGATCGATGGCACTTTGGTGCGTGAGTCGACGGGTTTGACTCTGACAGGTTTCGGATCATTGAAAGATGCTCGCAATAGCGACGTGAGTTTTTGCGACAACTCAAAATATGTTGATGACCTTGCTAAGACAAAAGCCGGTGTTGTAATTGTTTCCCAGAAGTTGCTGGATGCTGCGCCGAGTTCTGAAGGAACGGTTGTGATCGCCACAGAAAATGCAGGTGTGTCTTTCGATGCGGTGGTCAGAAAATTCGGTGCTCCTGAAGTGGAGTTTTGCCCGGGGATTCATCCATCTGCAGTAATTGGTGATGGCACGCAAGTTGATCCGGCCAAGGTTGAGATCTGTGCAAATGCAGTGCTTGGGCCGGGGGTGATTGTTGGCGACGGCACGAAGATAGGCGCTTGCGCTACGATTGGGCAGGAGGCGGTGATCGGTCAGGATTGCGATATTGCCGCCAATGTTTCGATTCGTGAAGGAAGTGTCATCGGGAGTAGAGTGATTATTCACGGCGGAGTGGTGATTGGCGGAGACGGCTTTGGTTTTGAATTTGTAAATGGCCGCCATGAAAAGGTGGAACAACTTGGTATCGTGCGAATTGAAGATGATGTGGAAATTGGTGCAGCGACGACTATTGACCGCGCGCGCTTTGGCGAGACGGTGATTGGTGAAGGCACTAAAATCGATAACCATGTGCAGATAGCGCACAATGTGGTAATCGGAAAACATTGCATTATTGTGTCGCAGACGGGCATAGCAGGCACCTGCAAAATCGGAGATTATGTGACGATGGCGGCTCAGGTGGGAATTGCGCCGCATATTGAAATTGGCGACCAGGCGGTTCTGGGGGGTGGAGCTAAAGTGATCTCTAATCTGGAGGGCGGGGAGACTTATTTCGGTTACCCTGCGGTTCCAATGAAGGATGAGTTGCGCACTAAGATGCACTTGAAGCGTTTGGGAGGCTTATTCGCCAGGGTAAAGAAGCTGGAAAAAAACCAGCAAGCATCGGACGGCGAGGTTTGAGTATTACATGGAGATCACATCACCGGGCGCCGGAATGGTGATTGTCGAATCCGGCAAATCCGCGCTGAGTGTTTCGTGAAACCATAGGCGCGCAGGCTCGTCTCCGTGAACGAGTATGACATGCGGAGCAGCAGTTTTACGGGCATAATCCCGAAGTTCATCTCGTGTAGCGTGAGCGCTGAAGTCGAATTGCTCGATCTGGCAGCGCAAGGGTATGGGTGCACCTTCTTCGTCGAGTTGGAATTCATCTGCGTCACGAGCTTTCAGTAGGAGCCCTCCCGGGGAATCCGGGGCGGCGTATCCCACAAACAGAATTGAGTTACGTTCATTCGGAAGAATGTGACGGGCGAAGCCGTGTGATACCGTGTTAGCTGTCATCATGCCACTAGACAGGGCGTAGATGCGGCCACTGTCGTACGGAATACTACGGTTCTTGTCTTTCTTTTTTCTTTTCTTGGAGGCGATGATTAAATCCATGCCGCCGGTCAAAAAACGAAATCCGAGATGGTTGCGGTGTGCGGTGTCAGCAAAACGATCATGCGTCACCGTCATCTTGGTGGTCAGCCCGCCGACATAAACGGGGATGTTATCATCCAGTTGTCCGGATTTTTTCAGCTCGTGGAGGATGAGTAACAGTTCCTGGGATTTGCCTAGAGCAAACAAGGGGATAAGTGTCGATCCACCTCGGTCGATGGTGGTTCGGATGGCATCGGCGAGACGATCTATCTCTCCCTGCCGTGTGTAATCAGCTCGTCGGGGTGCGGCGCCGCGAGTGGTTTCCGTGATCAACACATCGATGTTATCATTGGGGAAGGCGGCGGCTTTGCTTAGGGTCTGGTTTTCGAAGTGAACATCGCCGGTGTAAAACACAGACTTGCCATTGAATTCTAAGCGCACGCCGATTGAGCCGAGAATATGTCCGGCGGGGAAGAACTCGCAGGAGATTTCTTGGTTCTTGCCAAAAGTGAAAGGCTGGTTAGCGCGGCGGGCCAGCCAGTCTGACTTAGTGGCGTTGATTTCACTATGTGTGAAGAGTGGAAATTCCGGAATATCCAGTTCGTCCCGCTGGCTGGTCATCACATTGACTGAATTATGCAGCATGGAGTCCACCAGTTCGATGGTCTCTTCGGTCATGAATACTTTTGCACTGGGCTGGCAGCGGACCAATACAGGCAACGCGCCTGCATGATCGAGGTGGGAGTGCGAAATGATGATCGCATCAATCGAATCGTAGGGCAGTTGCTCGAAATCAGGGAGGTTGTCTGCGCCCTCACGTTTAGGGTGCGTGCCGGCATCGAGGATGATGCGGCTACTGCCCATTTGCAGCAGGTAACAGTTGGCCCCGATGTCGGTGGCGCGAGTCAGGCTTTGGAAGGTGAAGAGATCAGTTTCAGGCACAGGATGATTGTAGGGTAGTTTGAGAGAATTGGAATCAAGAATGAGCGGGGGCAGTCAAATTTTGAAAAAAGGAGTCAACTAAAGTTGCAGGAGCTATGGGATTTCCAACCAAAAAGAATGCTTTTTACAAATTGATCGACGCTCTTGCCAGGTGCCTTGGATTTCAGGCTGTAAACACCGATCATTCTGTGAAGTGGAGTTTTGGGTTCACTGGAAATGATTTGGAAGCGTCGATTGTATGGACGCAGGGCGCGTCGGGGAACAACGGAACTACCCAAGCCGAGAGCAACAAGGTTGATGATGAGATCAAAATTGTTCAACTCGGTGGTAGTGGTGATATCGGGTTGAAGATCTGTGATCCATTGTTTGATCAAAGCGCCTGTCGTGCTGTTATGGTCGAGAGCCAGCCATGACTTTCCAGCAGCCTGGTTGTCATCCTTTGTGTTTTCAGGAGGAGTGATAACCACGAAGTCGTCTTTAAAAGAGTGCAACAAGCGCAATCGTGAGGGAGTTTTTTCAGGTTGGGTGAAAATGGCAAGGTCGATTTCATGTTCAAGAAGTTGTTTGGTAATGTTTGAACTGGATTCGTATGTGATCTGGATTCGTGTATTGGGATTGTTGCGCCGGAAATGAACAAGCAGTCCAGGTAAGTGTGAATGAGCAATAGAATGAGAGAGCGCCAATCGGACTCGCAGGGCTTGGTCGAGGTGGGTTTCCCGGAATTGATTCATGCCCTGTTCGAATTCGCGCAGAATATGAGACGCGGTGAGCAGAAAGCTACTGCCCGCCTCGGTAAGACGAACGCTTCGGGTGGTTCGATGAAGAAGTGGTGCACCGATGATTTGTTCCAGGTTCTGTACTTGCCTGGTGACAGCGCTTTGAGTGAGTCCTAGTTGCGTGCCGGCTCGTGTGAAGCTGCCAGATTCTGCAACGGTTTGAAATACGTGGATCGAATGGAGATCGGGCAGAGGTTCTTGTATATTCATGCTGTTTACGCATAAATATATTCCATTTCGTCATTTTACGCAAGAGTAGGCTTGTCTGAATGTGATCGTAGAAAGGATATAAAAAATGGCTGAATATGAATCGAGATTTGAAGATAATGTGGACGGTAGATTCTACGTGGATGATGAATGCATAAATTGCGGCTTATGCAGCGAACATGCTCCGGAATTTTTCAGGGAATCGGATGAAGGTGGACTTCACTTTGTGTTTCAACAACCTACGAGTGAAGCTGAAATCGAACTTGCCCTGGAGGCGCTGGAAGAATGTCCGGCAATGTCGATTGGCGACGACGGTCTTACATCTCAAAACACAGTGATGGCATAATTGCTGGATTCTTTCCGAGGGGGGAGAATTCCATTTGATCGAGGATCTGGGTTTGCAGATCAATGCCGGGGGCAATCTCGATCAGGGCGAGGCCTTTGGGAGTGAGCTGGAACACAGCGCGTTCTGTGACGTAAAGAACCTCCTGGCCGCGTTCGATGGCGGCGGGGCCGTGAAAGGCGACCTGTTTGACTTGCTTGACAAATTTGGGGACGAGACCTTCGTTGGAGATTGTCAGCTCGCCGTCGTCGACTTGAGTTTCGAGTTCTTTGACACGAAATGGGGCGCAGAAAATGACCCGGCGTGCATTTTGGGTGATATTGACAAATCCGCCAACACCGGCAAAACGATTGCCGAACTGGGTGATATTGACATTGCCTTGCTGGTCGATTTCGATCGCGCCCAGAGCGGCGAGGTCAATGCCTCCACCGTCGTAAAAATCGAATTGAGAAGGCTGGTCGATGATGGCGTCAGGATAGTGACTGCATCCAAAACTCAGCCCACTGGCCGGCACGCCCC
>JAADHD010000436.1:0-2232 GCA_013152075.1 Verrucomicrobiota bacterium
AACTCAACCGGGATTAAGCAGCGGGAGGCTCGGTTAGTTATGGACATTACCACACTCTCGCCCTTGCATTGGTGCTATTGACTTGTCACGGCTCAGCTGAGCTGGCAAGTTGCAGCAATGAATCCTCTCCCTCCTTTGCGACTCTACTCCCTGCTCCTGGTTTTATTTCTAGGCATCGCTACCTCCGGTCACACCCAGTCAAAACCTAAAAAAACATTCCGCGCCGGAGCCGCGACTTCCAACATCACTCCCCTGATGGGAGTCCCCCTCGATGGAACCATCATGCAAATCGGTCCAGCCAAGGACGTGCATGATGAGTTGTACGCCCGCTGTCTGGTTCTCGACGACGGCACTACCCGCCTGGCATTTGCGGTCGTCGACAACACCATGATCTCTCGCGAAGTTTACGATCAAGCCAAACAGCTGATACACGAAAAAACCGGAATCCACATCCACAACATCTGCATCTCCGCCACTCATACACACTCCACTCCGCGGGCGGTCGTCGGACTCAAACCCAACAGCGCGGAACATAAAGACTACCTCAACTTTCTCGCCATCCGTATCAGTGATGGAATTCGCCGAGCAGTCAATCGATTGGCTCCCGCAAAAATAGCCTGGGGAAGCTTTGAAGAACCTCGCTATGTCCATAACCGGCGCAGATTTTTAAAAGAACAATTTCTGGCCGCCAACAAAAACCCCTTTGGAATCGGCGGGGAAATTGTCAGCATGAACGCAAATGCAAACAAAGCCGACAAAGAAGCCGGACCGACCGACCCTGAGGTTTCGGTCATCTCCGTTCAACACGCCGACGGAAGACCTCTCGCCGTTTTTGCCAACTACAGCCTGCACTATATCGGCGGCATACCCGGAGGCACCGTCAGCGCTGACTACTATGGTGTCTTCGCAGACCGGGTTCAGGAACAGTTGCAAGCTGATCGCCAATCACCTGCCTTTGTCGCCATCATGTCGAATGGCACCAGCGGAGACATCAACGCCAACGCTCTTGGAGCGCCTCGCAAAAAATATGAGCGCTATGAAAGAATGACCCAAGTCGGAAATGATCTCGCCGAAGGAACCGTTAAACTCATCAAAGAACTCGAACACCGTTCCGACATCACTCTGGCTGCGGCCGCAACAGAACTCGAACTAAAAATCCGCAAACCCAATGCCAAACGCATCGCCTGGGCCAACAAAACCAAAGTCGCCGCTGACCATAAAGGCCGTCTCTCACGCCCGCAGATTTATGCGCGCGAAACGCTCTTCCTCAAAGACTACCCGGACACCATCCAAGTCCCCCTGCAAGCTTTCCGCATCGGTGACCTCGTTGTCGCGCAAAGCCCTTGCGAAACCTTTGCAGAAACCGGGCTTGCCATCAAAAAAAACAGCTCCTTTCCCGGTAGAACTTTCACCATTGAACTCGCCAACGGCTATTCCGGCTACCTTCCCTCCCCGCAACAATTTACCTGGGGCGGATACGAAACTTGGCCCGCCCGCTCCAGCTATCTCGAAGAACAAGCCGAACCAAAAATCAAAACCGCCCTCATAGATCTCCTCAAACAACTGCACACCAAAAAATAATTCCTAATTGCCTCCGGCTATCTCAGCGCTTCGCACTTCGGCTCCTAATTCCTAATTCCTAATTCCAAATCCCTAATTCTTAATTCCTAATTGCCTCCGGCTGTCTCAGCGCTTCGCGCTTCGACTCCTAATTCCAAATCCCCCCCGTGAACATCATCTACCTCCACTGCCACGACCTCGGACGCTGGATCGCCCCTTACGGACATCAGATCAACACACCCAATCTCACCCAATTCGCCGCCGATTCCCTGCTTTTCTCCAACGCCCACTGTGCCGCACCCACCTGCTCACCCAGTCGCGCCGCACTGCTCACCGGCGTAACACCCCACGAATCCGGCATGCTCGGACTCATGCATCGCGGTTTTCCGCTCACCGCAGCCTCCAAACATCTGGCCGCTTTTCTGCGACAAAATCACAATTACGAAACGGCGCTCTCCGGCGTACAACATATACTCAAAGGAGACACCCCGAACTTCCCCTACGAACACCATTTCAGCGCACCAAAGGACCAGGGCTGGACTCATTACGATCTTGAAACCGCCAAAATGGCTGCCGCCTTCATTCAACAAGATCGCTCAAATAACGAACGCCCCTTCTTCCTCGACTGCGGATTCTGGTTACCTCATCGCCCCTTTCCCGATCCGGATCCAG
>JAADHD010000436.1:2277-4501 GCA_013152075.1 Verrucomicrobiota bacterium
ATCGACGATGGCCCCGACAGCAAAAAAGACGTCGCCGCTTTTCACACCGCCGTCGAGCAAATGGATCACTGCTGTGGCATCGTGCTCGACGCGCTCAAAAATTCGCCCCACGCCGACGACACCCTCATCATCTTTACCACCGATCACGGCCCGGCTTTTCCGCATCACAAATGCAATCTCACCGATGCCGGTACCGGAGTTGCCCTGATAATTCATTACCCCGGTAACGCAAATTGCGGCAAAACCTCCGACTCACTCGTTTCCCATCTCGACCTTTTCCCCACCATCTGTGATCTGGCAAAACTCGATGCTCCCGATTGGTTACAAGGACACAGCCTGCGTCCTGTTTTGGAATCAGCCCCTGACACCGAAATCCGCGATGAAACTTTCGCCGAAGTCACCTGGCACGCCAGTTACGAAGCCATGCGCTCCATCCGCACCCGGACTCATCGCCTGATCCAAATCTTCGACGACGACCTTTCCCCCGTGCCCGCCAACATCGATGACTCCGCACCGAAACAGGCTTTGCTTGCCGCTGGATGGCTTGAACAATCCCGCCAAAAATTCCGACTCTACGATCTGACCACCGACTCAAACGAACAACACAATCTCGCCGATGACCCCACCTACTCTGAGATACTCCACGACCTGAAAGGCCGCCTGCTCACCTGGATGGAACAAACCCATGACCCCCTACTCAAAGGCCCCATCCCACTTCCCCCCGGAGCCGTCGCCAATCCCCGCTCCCACCTCAGCGCCGAGATGGAGCCGATTTAACCAAGCATCCTCGGACGACCGAGCCGGTCGTCCCTACCGGCGTGCCCGCATTTCTCATGGAAGGGACGTGCCTCCTTAGCCCTTCACCTTAGCAATTTGCTTCAGCCTCAGCGCATTCAGCTTAATGAACCCGGTCGCGTCATCCTGATTATAGGACTCCGTCTCATCCGCTTCCATCGTCGCGACGTTTTCATCATACAAACTCAAGGGCGATCGCACCCCAGCCGCCATCACATTACCTTTATACATCTTCACCTTCACTTCCCCGCTCACTCGCTGCTGACTATCCGTCACCAGCGCCTGCAAGGTCTCACGCTCCGGAGCAAACCAGAAGCCATTGTAAACCAACTGAGCGTATTTCGAGATCAAAGAATCCCGCAACAGCATCACTTCCCGGTCCATCGTCAAACTCTCCATCTGACGGTGCGCCGCAAACAGAATCGAGCCGCCCGGCGTTTCATACACCCCGCGGCTTTTCATTCCCACAAAACGGTTCTCGACCATGTCGATCCGCCCGATCCCGTGCTTTCCGCCCAGTGAATTCAAAATTCTCATCACCCCGTAAGGCGACAACAAGGTATATCCATCCGATTCCCCCTGAGCCGAAATTTCATATTTGCCCAGCAAATCCGCCAAGCCCTCAAGCTTCAAGCCAATACAGTTTCCCTTATCAAACAGCAGCTGCAAATACTCCGTCGCATCAGGAGCCTCCTCCGGAGACACGCTCAACACATACATATCCCGCGATTCCTCTGCCGTGGCATCAAACCAGGGGTCTTCCAACACGCCACTCTCAAAACTGATGTGCAGTAAATTTCTATCCATGCTGTAAGACTTTGAAGCAGAAGCCTGTACGGGAATATTTTCTTTTTTTGCGTATTCAATCATTTCCGCCCTGCCTGGAAAATCATCGCGAAATCTCTGTGTTCTCCACGGCGCAATGATCTCCAGTTCCGGCATCAGCGAAGCCGCGCTCAGTTCAAAGCGCACCTGATCGTTACCCTTCCCCGTCGCCCCGTGAGCCACCGCAAAAGCGCCTTCTTCACGCGCCACCCGAACCATTCCAGCTGCGATACAGGGGCGCGCAATGCTCGTTCCCAGCAGATATTGCCCCTCGTAAATCGCCCCCGCCTGAAACATCGGGTAAATGTAGTTCTCGGCAAAGTCCTCCTTAAGATCATCGACGATGCATTTGGAAGCCC
This sequence comes from Verrucomicrobiota bacterium, assembly GCA_013152075.1. GTDB lineage: Bacteria > Verrucomicrobiota > Verrucomicrobiia > Verrucomicrobiales > DEV007 > JAADHD01. The sequence continues at coordinate 4,257 of JAADHD010000436.1, forward strand.
CCGTCGCCAGCGCCTTCTCCTCCAGCCCGTCCAGTTCCTCCTCCTGCCCCACGTCCGCACAATAAGCGATCATCTCGGCGTCATAGACATCCTTGAGCCATTTCAACAACACCGAGGTATCAAGACCGCCGGAATAAGCCACCACAATTTTTTTCATATCACTATACGAGATTTTAATAGTTCACCAACATCCTGCTCAAAACAGGGAAATCCCCCTGAGCAGTAAAAGCGCCACACCATAGCCA
>JAADHD010000276.1:0-2157 GCA_013152075.1 Verrucomicrobiota bacterium
ATTTTAAAAGATTCTTATACGAATTTTTTCTCCCTCCCAAAACAAGCGCTCTCACTCAAAAGGATTCACAACTTTCAGCCCATCAAAATCCTGCTGCGCATTGAGATCTTCAGAGTAGAGCACTTCACACGATTGCTCTTTCGCCGCAGCAATGATCAAAGAATCCCAATGCGAAATCTGGAAACGGTGATGCAACGAAAGAGCGGTCACAAAAGTATTCACTCCCAGTGAAGCAATAGGAAACAGCAACCAGCGTTCCAGCCATTCCCTCTCCTGCTGCAAACTGAATGCCAATTTTTTGGAACTTCGCGCGGTAACAACAAACTCGCTCAGGACTTGAACTGAAAGATGCAAATACGGCTGCAAAAGCAGTTCGCGGGCGATCTTGGTCTTATTCGTCTGAGGCACCGCCTCATCCGCCGCATAGACTAGGATATTGGTATCAACGAAGGCGTTCACGATAAATCTCGTCGCGGGTAAGAGGTTTCAATGATTCACAGTCCGACGCACGAGTTATCGCTCGCTCATCTGCAATGCGATAAATCTCTTCCAACTTAGCCACTCGCGATTCATAACTATCATCTTTACGCGCCCGCTGTTGCAAAAACTCCCGCACCATCGCGCTGACGGAGGTCCCTTCCTTTGCCGCCCGTATGCGCGCTTTCCGGTAGGTATCATCATCAACTTTGAGAGTAATATTCTTCATAACTGTGCTGCACAGTAACTGTGCTAACAGCAGAATGCAAGGAAACCCAACGTCACCGAGTCACTCTGCAATTTCACAGGGGGTCTGTCCCTTAATTTTGTCCCTTAATTTTACTTAATCTTCAAAGAGCCAATGGATTCACCCAATCCAATCCCTCAAAACGAGCAAAATCTGAATCGTTTGAGCAAAGAGTTGCTCTGTTTTCTATGGCATACGCAGCTAATACCGCATCGGACACCAGTGCTCCCGCCCCCATCGCCACAGTCATGAGATCCATCACTCGTTTAAAATGATCAGCACTAGGAATCAAAATCCGGACTTGAGGCAACTCTAACCAAATATCAACAACAGCTCTTGCCTGCTGAAGCGGAACCGCAGCTTTCCCCAAGCGAGGATTGCTCGCAATCCGAACAAAACCCAAGCAAATCTCATTAGGCAAGGCAATCAGTTCATCACCGCTCATGACACCTTGCCACCACTCCCGCGCCCGCTCATGCTGGCGCACCTGAGGATTATAAGCATAAAGCAGCAAATTTAAATCAGGCAGGATCATGCTCCAAGCTCCCGCAAAGTATCCTTATCATCAAGTTCATCAGCCAGGCGATTCATACTTCCTGCCATCAAATCCGCTGGGAATGGTGCCGTAAACAATGGCTCCACTTTCACATCTTTTTTCTCCCCCTTACTCAAACTTTTGCGAATTGCACGGTTCAAAACCTGCTTAAACGATTGCCCCGTTTGCCTTACCTCCTGCTTCAATAAAAGCTCCGTATCCGCATCGATGGTCACAGTAGTCCTCATAAACAGAACAATAACATCAAAATCCTTGCTGTCAAGACAGCAAGATGGACGCTACCTCCACCGGGTGCAAAACAAAAAAGTTAGCTATTGGTTATTGAAAGCGAGCTTATCACCTATCAACATTATTTCGCCCGTTGCCTCCGGCTGTCTTCGCTACGCTCCGGCTCAGGGCTAGCAATAAAAACGATTTAATCCCAGCGCTGCGCACCGGGCTATCTCATTTTGTCCTTTCAGGACAGGTTACTTTCATCGCTCTTGCACCAACGGTGCTTAATGAGACAGCCCAGTGCGCAGCACTGGGTAAAAAACCCAACTCTTCTAGCCCTGAAAGGGCGAAACGCATAGTGCCAGCAGCTTAACTATTTTGTCTTACACCCGCTTCCGCCTCCATTGTAAGATATCAAGTTAGAAGGAGTTAGAAAGAGTTAGTAGTGGAGTTAGTAGTGGTCTGTCCCGAATGGCACTGCATTAAGCGACAGCCTCATTTTTTCCTGACCTCCATCTGTTTGCGTTTTTACCGCGGATTTCGCGGATGCACGCGGATAATAAGAAAAGGAGGAAATGAGGTTAAAATTGGAACTAAAGTCAGCAGTGAGCTTGTGAGTTTTGGTAGATTCTTATCCGGATGTTAAAAATCAATTCTTATCCGC
>JAADHD010000276.1:2170-4735 GCA_013152075.1 Verrucomicrobiota bacterium
TCCGGCTGTCTCCTCTACTCTACGGCTGTGGAATCCGCAGTGAAAAATCGAAGATAAAAAAATGTCTCTGCCGCTTAATGCAATTCCATTCGGGGCTACCCCTTAACTTTGCCCCCTCACTTCACCGCCTTACTGCTCCTCGGCACTCCAAGGCAAATCCGGAATCCATCACGTGAATCCGAATAGGTCACATTGTGAATCCCTAGCCTTACCGCACAACGCGCATTACCCGGCACGTCGATGTAATTCCCTCCCCGGCACACGGGGCGTTTCACTGATTGGGTTTTAGCGTCTTCATAGTAGACCTCTTCATGCCCGCCCTCGGGATCAAAGTGATCCAAAACAAATTCCCACACACCCCCGCACATATCCGCCAGGCCAAAGCCATTGCGGCCACGCTCTCCATAATGATCGACCGGAGATACCATCGCGTAACCGTCGCTCCACGGCAACGTGCCTCCCGTCCAAACGTGATCAGTGTTTGGTAAAAAATCGATCGCAGAAATATTCAAGCGCCCCTTGCCTTCGTACATATTATCTCCCCACCAAAATGCGGTGCTGTCAGTTCGTCCTCCGCGGCAAGCGTAAGCCCACCTTCCGTTGGCAGACGATAGATCAAACCCTCGGGAAGCGTGTCTGCCGCTTGCCCTTTTTTGGTAAGCCACTCACAGAAAGCCTTCATGTCATTGTAGCTGACACAAACCACCGGAAAATCATCCTGCTCCGGAACTCCATGATTGGGATCCCTCCAGCTTTTACCTTCCATTGACAACCAGGACACCTCGTCCTTCCCCGTCAGCGGCCCCCATTTCGGATTAAAACACTGGCTTTTCCCGCCCGGTCTTTCCGCGTCGGTAACATAGCCCGTTTCATCTGCAAATTTGCGGAACTGTTTTACGGTGACCTCCGTGCGCCCCATCCAGAAGCCCGCTTTCACCCGCATCGCACGCGGTGCTCCTTCGTAAGCTTCGCGCAGCCCTCTGCCCGAGGAAAAAGTTGCCCCTCCCTCTTGGCTGACCGCCCACTTTTTTTCTTCCGCCGAACTGCCCATCATGAATTTACCCGGTGGGATGTAGACCATTTCGATGGATGTTTTTTTATCGAGCACAACCTGTTTAGTTGCGCCCTTCACAGGATCTTCAGCAAAAGCCGAATTGGGCGTGAACCATAAAATAGTCACTATTAGAAAAAAAGCAGAAGCGATTTTGGGGGATGGTTTTTGTTCGCACATAATTTTTTCTGTTTGCTTGATTCTGATTATCCGTTGCAGTGGTATAACAGGAGTTGAAAAAATTAGGGCGATTTTTTGAGAAAAATCGAATAACTTCACATCACCTCTCGGCAACGCAACCAGGCGATGGCGGCTCTTGATTGCGCATTCCGCACCCAACCCGCATGATTGCTGGACAGCCACCCTGTAGACCATTTATCCAAACCCAATTTATTTACCAATTCCTTAGGATCTTCTCCCAAAATTCGCGCACAGTGTTTCGCCACCTCCGGCCCCGGACAAATCAGACTGAGCCATTGAAGTATTTCTCCGGAAGAGCTGACTCCCCATTCCGGGTCATACAAAACTCTTTCGAACCACGTTTGCCTCATCAGCTCAATACCCAAATCCCCCCATCCCATCTCTTCCACCAAATTCAACGCATCTTCCTCGATCGAAGGAAATTGTTTATTCTCTCTAAACAATAAATCGGAGCAGGCTTGCTTGAGTCTTACGACTTCTTCCGCTTCAAAGAACCGTTCGATTTCCTGCCTTCTCAGTTTGGCAGCAACAGTCATCACCTCTTCGAGATCATCTTCATCAAGTTGCCTTTTTTCGAATTGCGCCCTGATCGCGCGAATCCATTTATCTGTGATCCTATATGGGGGCTCACCGTATACCTTGGGAAAGATTTCCCACTCAATAGAATCGTCATCAAACGAAACGTGGTCTCTCAACAAAATGAGAAATTCCTCCTCACCGTCATGCCATAGACCTTTCTCACACTCATCCACCAATTGTTGAAACCTAGGAACACACCTGAAATCTCCATTCATTATCATAATCTGAGCGGAATCCTCCCAGCGAGTCTTTTCCCACCATTTTTCGGCTGCTTCCAGCCAGAACTCTTCATCGACCCACGCATCCTTTGGTCGAGTGTACCACCGTCGATCACTCCAATCTCCCACACAAATGTATGTTTTTTTACTTTTGCTCCCTTTGGAAATCTGGCTCCTAAGTTTTATTACCCATTCCGATGCAATTCGGTCAGTTTCGTTAACTGAAGTCACATCCCACTCTTCAGTCTCGACAATTACAGTGGACAATAGTCTGATCTCAATCTCATCTTTACCGGCTCGCAGAGCTTCAGATATTTCATCTTCTGAAGGTGCTTCCAGTTTTCGCTTTACAAAAAATCTTTTTAAAACCATCTCGGGAGAATTTTTTCTCAGTTGGTTTGTCAGGCCTCTGCCTACCGGAGCAGTGAACTCTCTACACTCTTTTCCAAATGCCCAGGCTACACTAGATAATCTCACAGAATCTCTGGCATATTCTCTAATACTCATGAGCTTGCT
>JAADHD010000227.1:0-6367 GCA_013152075.1 Verrucomicrobiota bacterium
TAGGCGTCTCCAACCCATCCACCATTCCACCCGTAAGTACCACGGCCAGCGTACATCTGAGATGCAAAACTCTCATAAAAAGCGATATCACCTTTGACTCCCGGCACAGTTTTTAAAGTAGGCCCCAGCGGTTTGATCACCTCATTGATCAAACGTGTCAGTTCAAATTGCGTCTCCGGATGGGTATAACGATACGCTCCATCCGATTTTGTCGGCACCAGTGATGCCCAACCGTGATACATGATGCCTTTGATCGGGCGTGCAATCTTCGTCCAGAAAGCTTCCCTCAACTGCATCGGAGGCACCGTGATAAAAGGGGCTGCCGGCTGTTCACGTTCCCAGGCGGCCTGCCACTCGGGCCCTTTTTTCCCCGGCTTGGCGATGGGGGCAGTCTGTGACCGATACCAAATGATCTGCGTCATCTTCATCACATCCTGTTTGTGCGCCGCTCCTGATGCCATGGTCAAAAGCTCATCAGTTGCCAGTCCTATGCGAATTGGGTCCGGATAGGAATAGGTCCATTGCGAGATGACATCCACATCGCCACCTGATCCATAAGTCGTCGCTACCCGGACAGCAGGGTCATACCAGGTCCAGAAATCGGAACGCTTCGAAGTTTTCAATCCACGGTTGAGTTCTGAATTCAACTTGTTCCAACCATCGCCCTTTTTCCAAAACCAGCGATAATAACTGTATATCGAATCGTTATCAGGGATAACGCGGTTCTTGGGAAAATTCGCCAACTTTTTGTAATTGACCCCGCGTTGTGTGATTACCTCCTTCGGAATAGCCAACCCGGTCGCTGCTTTAAAAGCTTCAATATCGCGTTGGTGAAAACAGGGCCTTGAGTGCCCTCTCACCTCAGTGTGCAATAATGCCCCGCCAAAAGCAGGAAGGTCTCCGTAAGCCCGGGCCATGGAGACTCCTGTATTGTAACAAAACTTCTGTATCTCAGGAAACAGGCCGCAAATATCCTCACGTCCCTTGAAAACTTTGCCTTCACGATCAACTCGTTGATATTTTTTATTGTTACGCAAATAAGTCGCCGGAGCCGATTGCGACGCAAAAGTAATCCCCATGGCCAGCGCTCGATCCAATTGCCCTCTGGTCTCCTGTTGACGTTCTTTTGTATCCGGATCTACCGCTTTGCCTGCCTGCCAGATTTTTCCATAATTCGCACGCGGTCCCAATGCATGGGTGAAGCCAATTTTTTTCATCCGATCCAGCTCCTGCAAACCTCCGCCCCACATCAAGACCGGAAATTCGTTTGGCAACTTGCGCGCCACAAGAGTCACCGGGAAAGACTCTTTCAACTGAAAAGCCGGTTTCCCTTTATTCGAAAAAATCGTAGCAACCTGATAACTATCCGGCCGCAATCTTGTATCGAGAGGAAATGCGAGCTCTTGTGATTTGCCTGACTGCAGTTCGGGCACTTGCATAACTTTCGTTTTCTGTGCGCCAAGCTGCATGGAAAAAGTCGACTTCTTCAATGAGCTACGCTGCAAATTGGTAATGCGGTAGCGAAGTTCTACTTCTTTTTCCATTCGATTGAATACCGAACGATCAGATACCCGCTGAATGCGCACAGGGCGAAACTCCAATATCCCTTTCGACAAACGCACTTGATCAATCCGACCGGGAAAGCCGTGATAATTGCTCCCGTAGCGATCTCCGATGGACAGATCTTTTATGCCGGGCGCAATACTCCCCAATCCACCAATCGTTCCTCCTCCTGACAACTGTCCATTTACCAGAAACTGGACCGTTCCTTCGCCGTCATAGGTGAAAGCAATATGATACCATTTACCCGTTTCAAACTTTACCCGGTCTGAATTCCAAGTAGCGGATTTCTTGCCAAAACCAAGCTCAACTTTCAATGTTCGAATCTCGCCGGTTTTCCCCCCGCCAAAAGACAGTTTGTAATCCGTGTCTGAAACGTATTTTTTATCCAGCAATACAGCGCCCGAATACCCTTCCATTTTTTTCCCGGGACTGATCCACATTTCCACGCTGAAGGCTCCTTCAGGTGACAAGTCCGCATGATTTTTCACCATTACCGCATGTCTCTCATCAGTCACCGGCCAACCAGGGAAGGACTCAAGACAGGAGCCAAATTTCCCATCAGAATTGATTACACCCCCCACCAACTTGCCTGCATGGCCGTTGCCAGAAACATCCTCGACAAGTTTGACTTCCTCTCCCGCGACATTATCAAAAGCCCATAAGCCGATCACATATTTCCCCTTCTGATCCTGCTTCTTATAGAGTTTTTGCCAGGGCTCCTGCAATTTGACCGGCAGATCTGGTTTATCTGGAAGCCCCTTCAATGCGGTTGCAGACAGCAAGCCTGCTATGACGAGTAATATTACGCGACTTAATTTCATACTCGCACAGCTTTGCCCAAACCGTGCCCAGTCGCAAGCCACAACAGCATGTCGGCGAGATCTCAGCTCACATCCGAAGGACTGAAGTCCCCTGCATGATAGGAGCTCCTTACCAACGGGCCAGACGAAACGTGGATAAAACCCTTTTCAAGTGCGCGCTCTTTAAGCGCCGCAAACACATCGGGATGAATGTACTCCACCACTGGCAAATGATTGGCCGAGGGACGCAAATACTGGCCGAGAGTCAAAACTTCCACTCCATGCTGTCTCAGATCATCCATCGCTATTAAAATCTCTTCCTCATTCTCCCCCAAGCCCAGCATCAAACCACTCTTGGTCGTCATCTTCAGCCCAAGACTTTCAGCCATCGTTCCAGCTTGTTTTAAGACTTCCAAGGATCTCTCATACTTTGCCCGCGACCTCACCAAGGGTGTCAAGCGCTCCACCGTTTCCAGATTGTGATTAAACACCTCCGGAGATGCCTCAACCACCATCAAAAGAGCATCGTTTTTTAAATTAAAATCAGGCACCAATACCTCGATCACAACATCCGGATTTTTGGCCCGCACAGCCTGAATGGTTTTAGCAAAATGCAAGGCTCCGCCATCTGCCAGATCATCTCTGGCCACTGCCGTGATCACCACGTGTTTCAGTCCCAGTCGTTTAGTCGCTTCCGCGACTCGCTCAGGCTCATCCGCTTCCAGGTCAAAAGGCTTCGCCGTTTTCACCGCACAAAATCCGCAAGCCCGGGTGCAACGGTCTCCGGCAATCATAAAAGTCGCCGTGCCCTGCTGCCAACATTCCCAACGGTTCGGGCATTGGGCCTCTTCACAAACCGTTACCAACTTCAAATCAGACACCAAACCCTTGGTCGACCAGAAAGTCGGATCACTCGGCAACTTAACCCGCAACCACGACGGCTTGCGTTCATACCCTTTAACAGTCTTACTCACTTCCGATTTCACTTCTCAATTCCTAATTCCTAATTCTCAATTCCTTCCCTCTCTACCATTTCTCCGGAATAGGCAATTCCTCCGTCCACTTACGATACCTCTCTCCAATAAATTTCACAATTTCCTCCTGGCAATCCCGTCCGTGCCCCTCCACCTCCATGGGTTCCCCGAATTCAAAGTGGACCGGACAATGGGGGCGAATCTTTCCAAAATCTTTCACCAGTGATCCATTCGAACCCCAGGCATCCGTGCGCAGAGCCACAGGAACAACCGGCACCGAAGCTCGTTTGGCTAGCTTGATCGCGATTGAGTTAAATTTAGCCACATTGAAATCCGTGGTGCGCTTGCCTTGAGGAAATACCACCATTGATACCCCATTCTGCAAACGTTCTACTCCACCTGTAAGCATGGTTTTTAGATCCTCCCGGGCGCTTTTATAATTCACCACCACCGGATCACAGGATTTCATCACATGTTTGAAGATCGGGTAATCAATCAAACTTTGTTTCACTACAAAGGTCACATCCCTATGCGGTTGGATCATGCACGGCAAGGCAAAGGTCTCCAAAGTGCTCATGTGATTCCCCACAAAGACACAAGGTGATTTCAGATCCGCCAATACTTTGGAGTTTTTGATGCTGAATTTCACCCCCACTGATTCCAGTGCCATAACTATCCCGCGACTGCTTTGTGCCCAGGCATTGCGATCATATTTACCAGCTTTAGACAATCTCGCCGCCCTGGTCACGACCCAGGTGGCTTTAGGATAATAAACCAGACTCGGAAACAATTTTCCCAGCCACCCAGCGGCACTTTCCGGAGTTTGATAGTTTTCTGGTATTTTACCGCTTTCAGGCCACATGATTATAGAAAATAGGTATACTTAAATGGCTCAGATATTCAAACGGGTAAATCAAGGTTTGAAAGGAACCCACACTGCACGGCTTTTCAAGCCCCTTCTCATCAGATTTTAATGTAAACCCAGTCTCTTCATGCAGAGCCAACGCTTTACACCGGCACCAATTTGATCGGATAGGCCCCCTTCGAATTCCACTGCAACGCATAGACCGCTCCCTCATCGTCCACGCAGACATCGTGCACATGCTGGAACCAGTCACCCTGTTGATACATTGATTGCAATTTACCGCCTTTATCATACATCGGCTCACTACCGCCGGGATTCGATATCACGCGATTATTTCCATCAAGAATGGTCACAAACCCGGATGACTTGGTTCGTTTGCCCGTCTCGGGATCTTTCGACCAACAAACTCCGGTGTATCCATATTCTCCATGAAACACACACTGACCCGCATAAGCCCCAGGCAATGACACCTCAAAGAGAAACTCTCCGTCCAAGGTGAACCATTTCAGTTTTTGTTCCGAACGGGAGCTGACCACCAGCTTCGGGTTTTTCGGATCACGTTCATCGATCGACACGCCATGAGAGCTTTTCAATCGGGCTTTCGGATTGGGATCCAGCGCCCCGCCAAAACGTCGGATGTATTTCCCATTGTGATCATACTGCAAAACCCAATTGGAACCGTAACCGTCCGCAACATAGACATCCCCTGTCGGCGCCACTGCAATATCACAAGGCTGAAACGGTTCCCCTGGTTCATATGCTCCTACTGTCACCGGGTGCCCCAGGGTGAAAATATGTTTTCCATCAGTGGTGATCTTCGAAATCCTGCCCTGTTCCCGGCTGGCTTTGCCGTCATCCCCACGAACCATCCATCCTCCATCGGCGATGTAAAAAAACTCCTCCCCGTTTTCATCAAAAACTTCAAGACCATGGGCTCCCGGATATTCCGTTCCCCACGAATGAACCAGCTTGCCGCTTTTGTCGTAAATGAGAAAATTGTTCCGCACTCCATCACACAAAGTATGCAACAACCCGTCTTTGGTTTGCACCATCGCGTGACAGTTCACGATCGGGTATTGAGTGGCATCGAGCTTGCCCCAGTCAGGCAGAACACGATAACGACGATCCCCGTGCCCGATAATGTCGTCCTTTGCAGCTGACGCGATGAAAGGAGCGCTTAATCCCGCCCCTGTAGCTCCAGCCAAAGTAGCTAGGAAACGACGGCGATTTGAAAAACTGGCAGAGTTCATTACTGAAAGGTGGACGCTTAGCCGGCTAATTCAATTGGTGTTTCACGCGATAATTTTTCGGCGATTTGCCCGCTTCCATTTTGAAACATCGATAGAAGTGCGACAAATCGTTGAAACCACACTCAAACGCCACCGCATCAATTGAACGATCTGTGCTCTCCAGCAAGTGCCTCGCATGTTCGATGCGTAATTTGCGTATCCACGTCTGTCGGGAGTGCCCAGTGATTTCACGAAACCCGGAAGTCAGTCCGCGCCGGCTCACTCCAATCCTTCGCGCCGCTTCATCCAGATTTTCATCTTCGAAAAACCGATTGTGCAGATCCCTCACATAAGCCTCGACCCTCATTCGTGAACTGAGTTCACCTGAAAAACTGCCGTCTTTTTCAAAAACCACAGCACCCTCACACAAGCGCGTAATTCTCACCACCAACTCGGCCGCCAAGCTGTGCAACATCAACTGTTCCTCTGGATGTCCACTACCTTGTTCGATTAATATCTCCCGTAAAGTCTGACGCAATCCCTGATTCATTTTCCAATTTCCGGATACCAGCAGTTTTTCTTTCGGACAAAACCCCTGCAATACTTCGCTCTTCACGCAAACCGCGTAAAGCGAAAGCGGATTGCCCGATTCGTCCTCAATTTGATGACTCAATCCCTCGCGGATAAAAACGAAGCTCCCGGGTTTAAGCACAAGCTCACCACCGGCAACAACGAGTTTGCCCCTACCGGCAAAAATATGCAGTAAATTGTGAAATCGGTGCGCTACCGCAGGCATTGAAAATCCCTTGGCATGGTGACTCTCCAGCACACAAACCCCCGCCTTGGTGAAATCCACCGCCAACGGTCTCATCACCCCCACCTGACTCATCTTATCCATAATTTCTTTTTTTGCCCGATATGCGAATTAATAATTTG
>JAADHD010000227.1:6377-19330 GCA_013152075.1 Verrucomicrobiota bacterium
GACAATCAAGCCTTGGCCTGTGATCTTCCCGGAGATGAAAACGATGACTGCTGCCAAAGGATTCGATATCCCCACCACCGCTGCCCGATTGCGCATTTATGTTTCGGTGCAAAAACGCTGCCTGAAAACCTTATCCGGCTGGTTCCTGTCCGTACCACACTACGAAGACAAATACAAAATAGGCTACCACCTCTTCGAACACTGCGAACATGTCGGCATGTGGCGGCAACGCCTGGTTGAATTACGCGGAGGTAAACCCGACGCTTCCATTTCACCTGCACTTGCCCAATTACTAAACGAAGTGAACGACGCTCCCGACGCCGACTCCATGATCGCTGCTTTGTATGGCATCATCATTCGCTCGTTACACACCACCCTCACCCAACACCTTGACGAAGCCGACCCTTCCGCCAACGCTGCAGAGCTTCGTTTACTCAGACGCATTCTACCCGAACTGGAATCTCAACTCGACTGGTTTGAGCAACGTCCGGCAGGCCAAGTAAATAACGACTGGTTGTCAGGGGTCCAAAATTTTCTAGATCTTCAAAATGACGGCCTGTTGGGCGAAGGCTCTTCCAGTGATCAGGTCAAAATCCCCAACAGCCGCCCTTTCCGCCGCCCCACCACCATCACCTTTGATGATCGTATCGGACACGAAAAGCTGATGCCTTACGAACAACGCGAGCAACTCAATTACGACGAATCATTGATCGAACAGTTCCGCATCTTTTTTAACGAATTCTACGCTGCGGGGTTCCTCGCCACCATTCTCTACGACGCGCTCGACGAAGGCGGATATCCCTGGGAAATGATCACTGATTTTTCGCAGCACTTCTGGGATGAAGTGCGTCACAGTGAATTCGGCGCAATCCGTCTGAAAGAACTCGGCACCGAACCCACCGGATGCAATCTCACCCTTTTCCACGAGGCCGAAAACATGCCCATCCTTCACCGCATCGTTTATCTCACACGAGGACTCGAAGCCTATTTCATGCCGCGCAAGCAGCCGCGTGCCAAAACCTACCAGGACGCCGGTGATCTGCGCAGTCAGCTGTTTGCCGATCAGGACTGGTCCGATGAAATCAACCACGTGCGTTACGGCTCAAAATGGTCAGAACACCTGCTGGAAGACGATTACCGGACGCAGGATGACGTAATTGAGGAAATTAAACAACATCTGGGAAAAGTTCGCGGTGTTGAATGCGTTGCAATTGCCGCTCCCTTCTGATATGGGTTTCGCTTCACTTCTGAGCAAACCATCCCAATCATTTTGAATTCATCCACTTCATCCTCTGACCGGCGCCGTTTCCTCGGACGTCTCTTCTTCGGAATGTTTGTCCTCGCCCTCGTCATGGGCCCCGGACCAGGCATATATCTCATCAATCCGGATCCCGGCGATCCTGAAGCGCTGCGTTCCATCTTCGGCATGCCCATCATCTACGTGTGGGCGTCCTTCTGGTTCATCGTCCAGGCCTCGGCTGTCGCTCTGTCCTATTTTCTGATCTGGAAATCCTCCCCTGAGTCCTCTGAAACCACTGAAGCCTGATGAACTTTTTACTTCTACTCGCCCAGGCCCAGACAGCTGTTCCAGCTGAAAATGGAGACACCGCTTCCGAACTCAGCAGAATCGGCATCATCGTGATGATCGTCTATATGATCATCCTGCTCGCCCTCGGCGTCATCGGTTGGATGCGCAGCAGCAACACCGAAGAGGATTTCTACCTCGCCGGTCGCGGACAGGGATTTCTAGTCACCGTCATGACCATCATGGCGACCTTCTTTTCCAGCGCTGCCATACTCGGCATCCCGGGCAACGTTTACAAAGAAGGTGTCGCATTTGTCCTGTTCACCATGAACCTTCCCTGCGCCGGTGCCTGTATTTATCTACTGGGAAGCAAAATCCGCCGCATCGGACAGAAACGCAAATACGTCACCCAGGGCGATATGATATCCGATTATTACGGTGATGTTCCCGCCGTCCGGCTGGTCGTAGCCCTGATCGGGTTCTGCTACGTGCTGCCTTACATCATCATGCAGATCAAAGCGGGCGGATACCTCGCCCAGGGAATGTTCCCCGACGCCGCCGACCTCAATATCTTTGGCCATCAAATGCCCATCTTCCAGGTGGGAGCCACCGCTCTTTCCCTGGTCACCATGTTCTACGTTCTCATCGGAGGCATGCGCTCGGTTGCGTGGACCGATGTTCTCCAAGGCGTGCTGCTTCTAAGCGGGATGCTCCTTGCCGCGGTCGCCACCATCGTGGCCCTCGGCGGTTTCGGTGGATACTTTGAAAAAGTCGCCGAGCTACCTCCCGAAGCCCTGTCCCTGCCCGGAGCGACCGGAGCTTACCCGGCATGGAAACTGATGACCGTTGCTGTATTTGCTTCGATCGGTTCCCTGGTGCAACCCGCCCAATGGATTCGTATGTATGCCGCCAGCAGCGACGCGATCCTGAAAAAAAGCTCACTCGTCTTTGCTGTCGTTTTGCCCTCCTGCTTTATTTTTGGCATCATGCTGGTCGCTCTCGCCGGACGAGCCATTTATCCACCTGAAATGGTCGACGGAGAACTCGTCGCCCACTCGTTTGTCGGCTCTTTTGACCAGATCGTCATCGTCATGATCAAGGAACAACTACCTGCTATGATGGGAGGCGTTGGCCTGGTTCTGGTTGCAGTCATCCTGGTCGCCGTGCTCGCCGCATCCATGTCCACCGCCGACAGCAACCTTCACGCCCTTTCCGCCGTCTTCACTCGTGATATTTATGACCGCCTGCTACGTCCGAGTGGCACGCAAAACGAACGAGCCTGGGTCAGTCGAGCGGTCATCGTGGTCGCTACCCTGCTCGCCTTGTGGTTAGTCAACGCCGGACATGAGAATGAAGCCTTCAAACCTCTGAACATGATTGCCAGTCTGATGTTTGCCGCGATTGGGTTTTCCTGCCAGTTGTTACCCGCCACCGTGGATATGTTATTCATTCGCAAGGGCACACGCGCCGGAGTTGTCTCGGGCATGCTTGCCGGAGTAGCCACCATATTTCTGTTCAAATTATACTCACCCTTTGCTGACAGCGAAACTGCCCAGTCATTCACCCGTAATCTCGACCTCGGCCTGATCGGATGCACGGTGAACGTTATCGTCTTCGTTATCGTATCAAAATTCACCCCGGCCCTTGATCGTGAACACATCGCCCAGCTGTCGAAAGACATGGACGGCAAATAAATCGATCGACTCAAAATGAACTCCATCCGCGTCCTCAAAGTCGATTTCCATGTCGTCCACATGAGGACGCGATTCCCCTTCCGTTACGGCATCGCCTCTATGTCAGAGGTTCCGCATCTCTTCCTGCGCGCCGAACTCGAGGTCGATGGAGAAAACGCAATCGGCATCAGCGCCGAAGGCCTGCCGCCCAAATGGTTCACCAAAATCCCGGAAGCCACGCCCGAAGATGAGCTGACAGGCATGCTCGATAGCATCACCCATGCTGCCCGAACTGCTGAAACCATCAACGAGCAGGACAGCCCATTCAAATTCTGGCAGGAATTATACCGACGTCAGCATGAGTGGGCCGCTGAAAACAACATCCCTCCGCTGCTTTCCCAATTCGGAGTCAGCCTGATCGAACGTGCCCTGATCGATGCCTTCTGCCGGGTAAAAGATACAACTTTTGCCCAGGCTTTAACGGAGAACCGTTTCGGCATACATCTCGACGAATTGCACCCGGAACTCGACAGCCGTGAACCCGCCGACTTCCTACCTGCCCCCGGCAGCCAACAACCCACTCGCCTCGCTCGCCACACCGTCGGCCTGTCCGACCCACTCACCGATGCAGAGATCAGCGATGAAGATCGCATCGACGACGGACTGCCTCAAGCACTGGAAGATTGCATCCAGACTTATTGGTTGAGCTGGTTCAAAGTCAAAATCTGTGGTGACCTAAAAACTGACCTCGATCGGATGGCCGCCCTGGCAAAACTTTTCGCCAAACATGTTCCCGCTTATCACTTCACTCTCGATGGCAACGAACAGTTCAAAACCATCGAAGCCTTTCATACTTATTGGCTACAATGTGCCAGCGATCCAAGACTGAAGGAATTCCTCTCGCCCGGCCACCTACTCTTCATCGAGCAACCTCTGCACCGTGACGAAGCCCTTGCCGATCACGTAGCCGATGGAATCAAGTCGTGGACAGATGCCCCGCCTTTCATCATCGATGAATCCGATGCCAGCCTGCAATCATGCGCGCGCGCGCTGACACTGGGTTACGCCGGAACCAGTCACAAAAACTGCAAAGGCGTTTTCAAGAGCATCGCCAACGCCTGCTTACTGAAACATCACTTACAGCAAAACCCAAACGGTCCGCTCCCCATTCTCAGCGGCGAAGACCTCGTCAATGTAGGACCGGTTGCCCTACTGCAAGACCTCACCGTCATGCATGCTCTCGGAATCAAACACGTGGAACGCAACGGTCATCACTACATGCGCGGGCTCAGTGCTTTTCCTCCAGCAGTGCAATCACAAACACTACGCGATCACGGCGATCTCTATCGCCCGGGACCGGAGCAGATACCCTGCGTCCATATCGAGAATGGAAAAATCAACATCCAGAGCCTACTGGACGCCCCTTTTGGAATTTCCTTTCGCATCGATGAAATCATGCCGGATTGGAATTGGCTTACCAGTGATGAAATCAACCTTTCCCACTTACTGAACCAATAGCTCACCCAATTAACTCCAGAGCAACCGTATCCGCGAGCGGCTTCCCTTTTTCAGTCAGCAGAACCCTCCCCTCGCGCTCCTTGATCATTCCTTCATTAATGAGCATCTGACGATCCACTTCTCCGTTCATATCGATCACGTCGAGCGGCACTCCGCCAGCCGTTCTCAATTGAAGCGCGATCAACTCCATCCGTTTCTGATCCCTCGTTAATCTCTCACACTCATCTTTTTCAGCCCAGCCATCTTCTCTCATTTGCCTTACATAAGCAGCTGTATCCGCGACATTTTTCCAACGCTCCGAACCTATTGTCGACACTGCTCCAGGCCCAATGCCGAGATAATCCCGTCCCGCCCAATAGGCTTGATTGTGCTTTGATTCCGCACCTGGTCGAGCGTAGTTGGAAATTTCGTAATGGCGATAACCGGAAGATTCCAGCTTTGCAATCGCTGCATGAAACTGCAAGGCATCCTCATCGGAGTCCTCACGAAACCGCCCCGCTTGCAATTGTTTGAAAAAATCCGTGTCCTCTTCATAGGTCAAATTGTAAGCAGAAACATGTTCTGCTTGCAAAGCGATTACCTGATCAAGATCAGCTTCCCATTGCGCCAGCGACTGATCAGGCACGGAAAACATCAGGTCGATATTCAATTGATCAAAACCCACTTCACGTAGAATAGAAAATGCCTCCCGAGCCTCTTCCGGCGAGTGTTCACGGCCAAGCAAACGCAGGGTTTCCGGATGCCATGATTGAACCCCCAAACTGATACGGTTCACCCCATGATCACGCAACAAGCTTGCTTTATCATAATTAAAAGTCGCCGGATTTGCTTCGAAGGTCCACTCCTCCACCGCAGATAAATCCAGACGCTTATGAAGCCCCTCCAGTAAACGTCCGAGATGCTTTCGACTCAATAAAGTCGGTGTCCCTCCACCAAAATACAAAGTCTTCGGCATTATCTCAAGCCCCTTTGTGCTGACCTCCACTTCATCAAGCAGAGCCTCGACAAAAGCAGCATTCGCTAACTTTCCCGGCGTGTGTTTGTAAAAGGCGCAGTAAGGACAAATCTGCGCACAAAACGGAATATGAAAATACAGGTGTTCAACCCTATTCGTTACCATTTTTTTATCGCAACTCACAACTCTGGAAATACCGCTTTCAAGTCAAAAGTATCGCCGGTCTCTTGCTGCAATTCCAGCAATCGAGCAAACAACTTTTTCGCCCGCTCCTTATTCCCTGGAAAAATATCCGTCATCTCCAAGGGATCCTTTTTCACGTTAAACAGCAGGGCCTTTGGTGCCCGGGGATACAAGATCAGCTTATAATCACCTGCCACCACAGCCCTCTGCCCGGTTAGATAAGCACCATAAATCGCATCGCGCGCGCCATCGGTTTTCCCATCCAGCAAAGGCAGCAAGCTCTGGAATTGCACGTGCTCGGGAATTTTAGCTCCCGCCAGTTCCAGACTGGTCGGCATCACATCCTGCAGGTACACCCGAGTATCAATACGCTTGCCCTTCTCCACGCCCGGCCCCACCACCATCATCGGCACCCGCAGGCTATGCTCGAACATATTCTGTTTTCCCATCAACCCATGCTCCCCGATCGCCAATCCGTGATCAGCAGTAAAAAATATCCAAGTGTTGTCCGCCCGACCACTTTCATCCAAAGCTTTCAAAATCCGTCCAATCTGCACATCCATGTGCGTGATCAATGCATAATATTCCTGACGGTTAACTTTGATCGCATGTTCCGTTCGCGGAAAAGGAGCCAGTCTTTCATCGCGAAGTTTACGCCCGCTGTTCATCTCTTCATTCCATGGATACTCCGGCAAAAAGTTTTTCGGTACAGCAACTTTATCCAGTGGGTATTTATCGACAAACTCCTTCGGCGCCTGCCGCGGATCATGCGCCGCATTAAAAGCTATATACATGAAAAAAGGATTGCCCGAAATCTTCGCCATCTGCAGATACTCTTCCGCATCATCTGCCACGATCTCGCTCCAGTGACGCCCCCCCTTCCAGAACCCACCGAATTTTTTATCGTAGGGACTCCAGACATCAGGCTTGCCGTCAATCGGGCGATTGTATCCCTCCGGCGTCTGATTCGGCATGCCCGGACGAATGTTACGCGACACTTTGAAAATCTCGTCAGCCTTGGCTTTGACATGCCACTTACCGGTGAAGTAAGTATCGTAACCCGCCTTGGCCATCAACTGCGACCACATCCAGCCTTTCTTCTGGAAATTTGGATAAGGGTTATTGCTAGCCTTTTTTCCTTTTTTCCTGGCCCCTAGCATATCCGCTGCCTGTTGCGCTTTCCACACATACAAACCGGTGTTCAGCATGTGACGACTAGCCACACAAACTGCACCACTCCACGAACCCATATTATAAGCACGGGTAAAAGTCGTACCGTTTTTAACCAATCGATCGAGATTAGGAGTCTCAATCTCATCATTACCTAAAGCATGAATTGTCGAGAAAGCCTGGTCATCAGCGAATATGAAAAGAATGTCCGGGGCCTTATCCGCAGCGTTCAAAACACACGTAGATGAAAAAATGCCCAAGACAGTAAGAGTAAATACAGTTTTTAGCTTCATTTGCTTATTATTATCACGATTCAAGTTTTTTGGTAAAGTTATGCCTTCGTGGCTCTCTTCAAATACCTGCTTTATCAACCGCCAGCTTCTTCGCCTGCGCTCGACTCTCCTCAGAAAGCTTCGCCAAAGGATAACGATAACTTTTCCCATTCGCCAATAACAACATCACCGAATCCCCCGCCAGTCGCACAAAACGAGCCTTGATAATTTTCCCTTCAAGATTTTTCCAATCAAGCGTCTGCTGACTCATCGCCGTCTTACCCAGCTCACCCTTTCCTTCCTTCTTCTCCGCTCCACTTTTTTTAAACGGAGCTCCCTCAACAATCCATTTTTCAATCAGAGCTATTTCCTTCGAAGGCACCGCCACCCCCTTCCTCGGCATGAAGTCATCATCACCCTCTCCCATTTTAAGCACTCCCAGAAAATGGCTTTCTTTCGGATTACCCGGTCGAATCAAACTGAACTTCGCCCGCTGGTAATCTCTCATGTCCTCTAGGTCATCGAGCGCAAGATTACCCTTCACCTTGTTCTCCTTCTCACTGTGGCATTGAAAACAATGCTCCTTCATGATCGGCAAAATATCACTCTCATAATCAAGCGCCCGAGCAGAAAGCACAGTCACTGCCAATATGACCATCACTATTGTCCCGTTCATTCTATTCATATGCCCATTCATTGTGCCGCTATCAAAGTCGCTACTTTTCTATATTTTACCATTTATTACGTTAACATAAAAAATGTTTGCACTAGCGGGGCGTCGCTGTATCAGTATCATCTCCCTATCGGAATAATCAATTCAACAAAAACCCACACAACAAACACCATGAGCGAACACCTCCCTCAATCCCAAAACGCAAATCCCCACAATCGGCGCGATTTCATCAAAACTTCCGCTGGAGCAGCCGTGGCCGCTGGGGCCCTTTCCTCTGCTACCATTGTCCGGGGTGCCGGCATCCCTGCTGACAAAAAAATCAAAATCGGATTCATCGGTACCGGTGGACGTGGCACAGGCGCTGCTGCTCAGGCTTTGACCGCTGACGACAACATGGAGTTGCACGCAGTAGCCGATGTTTTTCAGGAACAAATCGACAAGTCCCTCGCGGTTTTGGGCAAAGACAAAAAATTTACTGATAAAGTTCAAGTGCCAAAAGAACGCCAGTTTGTCGGTATAGACGCCTATCAACGCGTGATTGATTCCGGAGTTGATCTGGTTATTCTCACCACCTCGCCGGGTTTCCGTCCTCAGCATTTAAAAGCAGCGGTGGAGGCGGGTAAACATATCTTCACAGAAAAACCCATGGCGGTTGATGCCGCTGGCGTGAAAAG
The DNA here is from genome assembly GCA_013152075.1 of Verrucomicrobiota bacterium. GTDB lineage: Bacteria > Verrucomicrobiota > Verrucomicrobiia > Verrucomicrobiales > DEV007 > JAADHD01. The sequence goes on from JAADHD010000227.1 coordinate 15,021, forward strand.
TTGCTTGGAATCCGTAGCACTTTCCAAAACAAAACCGATCGCCGTGGTGGCCGGTTTCTGCTGGCGTTACCATCCCGCACGCCGTGCGGCATACGCACAAGTTCTTGAAGAAGGCCTTATCGGTGACATCACTGCCGTTTACGCGACTTATTATTCAGGCTGGTCAAAACCGCACGTCGACCCAAGCGAACGTCGCTCCGGCGAAAGCGACATCGAGTGGCAGATCCGTAACTGGTACAACTATTCATGGCTCGGAGGAGGAGGATTGGTCGAACAGGCGATTCACAGCGTCGACAAAATCGGCTGGGTGATGGGAGACCAGAATCCGATCTCTTGTCGTTCGGTAGGCGGCCTTCAGGTCAAGCAACTTGGAGGTAATATTTTTGATCACATCCACGCCTCTTTTGAATACCCCAACAACGTCTGGTGTCACCTTGGACAAAGGAAAACACCCGGCTGTTTTGGAGAAAATGCCGACTACGTGGTTGGCACCAAGGGCAAACTAATCATCGGCAAAGGGAAAGATCCCTACATCGAAGACCACAGCGGTAAAATCATCTGGAAGTGGCGTAAACCGCGCAAGAACGCCGGTGAGCAGAACATGTATCAGGTCGAACATAACGAACTGTTCGCATCTATTCGCTCGGGCAACTTCATCAACGACGGCGACCGCATGATCCACTCCACCATGATGGGAGTCATGGCTCGGATCTCTGCAACATCAGGACAAAGTGTCACCTGGGATCAAGCCTTGAATTCAGGCGAAGACCTCGGCCCCGACGAACCAGGCTGGAATGAAAGCTTCAAACCCGGCCCGGTGGCAATGCCAGGAACAGTGAAAGGCAAGCTGGGGTACAACTACAAAGAAGCCTAAAGGCAGAAGTTCCTCTCTGGATTATCATATCGCCGGTTGCCGGCTAAAAAAAGCCGCCCTCGAAAGAGTGCGGCTTTTTTGTGAGAACTTGTATGAAATTTTAAAAGAATTCGAGGAAACCTATCAGCATCAAAGGCAATGACTCCTCTCTGATACGCGTCCACCTTGGCCGCCTTAGTCCCGCATAGCGCGGGACGTAGGAGATTAGTGGCTCTCCTCTTCAACCCTGCGGCGCAGCATACTCGCGACGATTATAATCAACATACTCCGGAGAGAAATCCGTAGTGAAAACGTGATAATCCGCCCGCCCTTGATTCAATTCAATGCCAATGGTGAAGTTTCGCTTCGACACCACATTCTCCAACTGCTTGAAGGAAATGCCATTCTGATGCGCGATTCCATGCTTAGTGGCACACAAGCCGTCGAAATAGATATCAACCAGCTCTGGCTTGATCTTAGCACCCGAATAACCCACTGCGTGAATAATCCGCCCCCAATTCGGATCGTTGCCGTTCCACGAACACTTCACCAAGGCTGAATTCGCCACTGCTCGGGCAACCTTCTCCGCATCCAGCTGCGATGCCGCCCCGTTGACTCGGACTTCCACTAGTTTTGTCACACGCTCCCCATCTGACACGATTTTTTTCGCCATCTTCAGCATCAACGAGTTCAGAGCGTCACGAAATTGACGGCTTCCAGGCCCTCTGGCCGTGATCCTACGGTTTTCCGCCCGACAGTTCGCCATCACCACTACCGTGTCATTGGTGCTCATGTCACCATCGATGGTGATCCGATTAAAAGACAAATCCGCCGCCTCCCGAGTCGCACGCTGCAGTTCAGTTTTTGAAATGCAGGCATCGGTGGTGATGAAACACAACATCGTTGCCATATTCGGATTGATCATTCCCGCTCCTTTGGCAATCGCTCCAAGGCGCACGGTTTTGCCCTCAATATTAATCTCGACCGCTGCAGATTTCGGCACCGTATCACTGGTCATGATCGCTTCAGCAGCCTGACGACAGTCCTTGGTTTTTTTCAACAGGGGCAATTCCGGAATACGTGCAAGAATACGATCAATCGGCAAAGGCACACCAATGATACCTGTCGAACCAACCAGAACCTGACGCCTGCGAATACCGAGTGCTTTCGCTGTCACGTCTGCCATCTGCCTAGCATGTTCCATTCCTGCCGGACCAGTGCAGGCGTTAGCGTTACCGCTGTTAACAATGATCGCCTGCGGATCATCAGCGCGCAGATAATTTGCAGACAATTGAACCGGCGCTGCTTTCACCCGGTTTTGAGTAAAGACTGCCGTAGCGATTGCAGGAGTGCGTGACCAGATTAATGCCAGGTCCAACTTAGACGACGACGGATCCTTAATGCCGCAGCTAATCGCTGAGGCACGAAATCCTGTAGGGGCGCACACGCCACCTGATCTACTGACAATTTTTGTTTCCATGGGAGAGCTTCTTTTAACTCACTCCATGGAACCTACGCAAGTGGTATTCATTCGAAATGCACTAAAAATGCATCAAACTTGCATTTTCCGGCAAGTCGAACATCAAATTGAAACTTTGAATCGCCTGACTCGACGCTCCCTTGCCTAAGTTGTCTTCAGCACTCATTAGAATCAAACGGCCTGTTCTTTCATCCACCACCCAGCCAATATCGATAAAATTAGTGCCGCTGACATTCTTGGTATCCGGAAATCCACCTTCGCCACGCAACCTGACAAAAACTGAATCACCGTAAGCCGCCTGCAAAAATTCACCCACCTTCTCAGCATTAACCGCGTCAATAAGATTGGAAAAAATCGTAGTGTAAATACCCGCGGTGATCGGCATCAGATGCGGCACAAAAGAAATTTTCACAGTCGTATCAGCAGCATGACTCAACTCTTGTTCAACCTCACTGAGATGACGATGTTTGGGTGCTCCGTAAGCTCGAACGCTTTCGTTAATTTCTGCAAACAACAAAGAAGTGTCCGCCTTCTTACCCGCACCACTCGCCCCGCTCATGCTCGCCACTGAAATCGAATCAGCTGCAATCAACTTTTCCCTCAACAAGGGAATCAGCGGCAACAGAATACTGGTAGGATAACATCCCGGTGAGGCCACCAATCGCGCGTCACAAATTTTCTCTCCATAAACTTCCGGCAAACCGTAAACTGCCTCCTTCATCAAAACAGGAGAAGGGTGCTCCTTGCCGTAATATTCCTGATATACCGCGACATCCTCGAGACGAAAATCAGCACTCAAATCAATGACTCTCAGTCCCTTGTCCACCAGACCTTCCGCAAACTCCACCGCCACCCCATGTGGCAAAGCCAGAAAGGCACATTCCGCCCCGGACGCTGCTATCCCGTCGATCGACGGGGCAACAAAGCTCAAGTCATCCCCGCCACCTCCACAAAAACGCGGGAAAACCTCAGTCAATTTCTGACCCGCACTCTGTCGCGAAGTCACGCATACCAAATCAACATTATCATGCATCAATAGCAGGCGCAGCAGTTCCTGCCCGGAATAGCCGCTCGCCCCCACAATTGCCACCTTGATCTTCTTCTCACTCATCACCCCCACTTTCGGACAAAAATTCCTAATTCCTAATTCTTAATTCCAAATTGAAACTTGGTCGGGCTGACAGGATTTGAACCTGCGACCTCTTCACCCCCAGTGAAGCGCGCTACCAAGCTGCGCTACAGCCCGAAAATTTGTGCGAACTCGATTTACCTCATCCGCGAACGATTCCATTTTCTCACGCTTATCGCGAAGCGCAAGTGAATATCAATAATCCTCCCTGCTTCACCCAACTTCTATCATCCGGCAAGCGCGAATCGTATTCGACATCAACATCGCAATTGTCATCACGCCAACTCCCCCAGGCACCGGAGTAATCGCTGCGCACTTGGGCTCTACCGCATCAAAATCCACATCCCCCACCAGACGATACCCCCTTTTTGCGGAAGCGTCCTCCACTCGGTTGATTCCCACATCAATCACCACCGCCCCTTCTTTGACAAAATCAGCCGTGACAAAACCCGGACGACCAATGGCCGCCACCAGAATATCCGCTTCGCTCGCCACCTGCGCGAGGTTCTCCGTCCGTGAATGAGCAATCGTCACTGTCGCATTGCCGCCCTCGCCTTTCTGCAACAGCAAAAGCCCCAGGGATTTCCCTACCAGTAAACTACGCCCGATGATGACCACGTTTTTCCCACTGATCCCCATTCCAGTTTCGATCAACATGCGCTGACATCCCAAAGGGGTGCAGGGAGCGAATCCTGTCGGGTCATCCATCGCCAGCTTACCAATATTAATCGGGTGCAAACCATCCACGTCTTTTTCCGGGGCAATTTTTAAAATCACCTCGTCCTCCCGAAGATGTCCAGGCAAGGGCAATTGAACCAGTATGCCGTGAATCGACTTGTCTGCATTCA
>JAADHD010000266.1:0-4348 GCA_013152075.1 Verrucomicrobiota bacterium
GACAAACCTTTCTTTTTCTTTACTCTGCGTTTCGGCAAAGCCTTCTGATAAATCTATCACGGAAGGCTAGAGTCAGTCCCGAATGGCACTGCATTAGGGGCTTTCGTCGACCCAAAAAACTCCTGCATAGAAGTACTAAAGATAATAGCGAGGATGAGACATAATCCCAGCGCGTTGCGCTGGGCTATCATAGAGCTACCCCTTTGGGGTGAAGAAAATAGTTTTCTATCAGATCCCTACAACTCCCCCATCAACTCCCCCGGCGCATCGATCACCACACTCGCGCCGTTGGCGATCAGCTCTTCCCGTCCACGGAATCCCCAGGAAACTCCCACCGCTCTAATACCTGCATTCACCGCCGTCTGCATGTCCACCGAGCTGTCGCCGACAAACAAGGCCTCCTCCGCTTTCACGCCCATTGCCTCAAGTGCATCATTCGCTCCCGCGGCATCCGGTTTGCGCGGCACGCCTTCCCGTTGCCCCAATACCACGTCCCACGGGTGCTCGCCAAAATATTCCCCCACACACTTCAAGGCAAAATCGTGAGCCTTGTTGGTCAACACACCTGTCTTCACTCCCCGCTCTGCCAGCTTAGCCAGTAGTTCCGGAATACCTTCGTAAACCTTACTCTTGTTCCTCCAACGAGCCTGATAGGCTTCTTTGTATTCCTGCAGACGCTGCTGTAAAACACCGGGATCAGTGACGACCCCGGGCGGAAATATTCGTTCCACTAATTTGCTCATGCCATCGCCGATGAATGTCCGATAAGCCTCCACCTTATGGGGCTCAAAACCATGTGCCGCAAGCACCGCATTGCCGGAGTCCGCCAGATCATCGAGCGTATCGAGCAGAGTGCCATCAAGATCGAATAGGACGGCTCGTTTCATTGATTTTTCTTTTGCCGGGCAAATCATCGGCAAGATGCCGATGCCACTTCCCTTACGACTTCTTCAGCTTCACATTGCGGAACCATACCGGGTGACCATGAAACTGGAAACCAATATGCCCCGAGCGCGGCAAATCTTTCAGCGGTGTTTTAAATTTGTTTTTTGTGCCGTCCGGGTTCAAATGAGCTGTCGTCCATTTGTCGATATTGGCTTCGACGATCGTCTTGCCATTCAATACCACCGTGATGTTCGGCCCCTTGCAGGTCAGCTTCATCGTATTCCATTCACCATCCGTCTTGCCCGCACTTTCTGTCGGAGCCTGTGCGCCGTAAAGCGATCCCGCGACATGTTTGCCATCATAGATCCCTACAGACGCGACCTGAATCTCAAAGCCCCCCTGCACTGCATTTTTCGGATCGGTGCGGAAAAACAATCCACTGTTACATTCCTTGGACGTTTTGTATTCGATCTCAATCTCAAAATCACCGTAAGTTTCATTTGTCCAAATGTAACCTCCACCTTTCTCGGCAGGAGATAGCACTCCGTCTTTCAACACCCATGCGCCGGGTTTATCCATCTTCCAACCCGACAATCCACCTTTCAGCAAATCAACCGCATCACCTGCCCGCGCCGTGGTTGTTAAAAGTCCAGCCGATACAATCATCAGCGCAGCAAAGCAAAATGCCCTTTGGGGAGTAGTTTTCATTTTCATAGATCGGCACTAAAGGGCTTATTTACCCCCATGGCAAGTTTCCGCAATGGCGCTTCTAGAGCGAATTCATTCCCCAAGCAATAGCCCAAACCTCCTATTCCACCCCTTCAGGCTGGAAAATGGACGAATCGCTACCCAGGACTCCGCCGCATCTCATTCCTAATTCCTAATTCCTAATTCTTAATTGCCTCCGGCTGTCTCAGCGCTTCGCATTTCGGCTCCTAATTCCTAATTCCCACTATGTCATCGCTCAAAACCAGATAAACTACCTAGTCATCACATCTCTTATGTCTAACTTTGAAATCACCTTCCTCGGCACCAGCACTTCCATCGGCGTACCGGTCATCGGCTGCGATTGCCCAGTCTGCGAATCGGATGACCCAAAAAACAATCGACTTCGATCTTCCATCTATGTTAAGACTCCTGATATGGAATGGATTGTCGATACCGGACCCGATTTTCGCACTCAGTGCCTGCGGGAAAAAATCCAACACCTTGATGCGGTTTTGTACACCCACCAGCACTCCGATCACGTAGTCGGCTTTGATGACTTACGCCGCTTCACCGTGGGAGAAGATGCCGAACTACCAATTTACGCCACCTCCGATTGCATGGACGCGCTCAAGCGCAGCTTTGATTACGCCTTCAACGGTAAAAATCGCTATCGTGGATATTTCAAACCCAAACCCCATCTGGTGGAAGGCCCCTTCAAACTTGGTGCCACTCAGGTAACACCTCTGCCGGTCAAGCACGGCAAGGTAGAGACCATCGGTTATCTCTTCGAGCGCGTCGACTCCCGTATTGCCTATATTCCCGATGCCAAGGAAATTCCCGACGAAACCAAAAAACTCATCACCGGCGTGGACGTGCTGATCCTCGATGCTCTGCAGCTCGCTCCTCACGCGACTCATCTAAGTGTGGAAGAATCCTTCAGAATCGCGCTCGAGGTAGAGGCCAAACAAACCTGGTTCACGCACTTTTCCTGCCGGGTGGTTTACGATGAAGTCGAACGTGAATTGCCCGAAAATATCAAGTGCGCATGGGACGGCTTGAAGGTCGCCCTCTGAACCGAAATGAATCAATCAGTCGCCGCCATTTCCTATCCTGATACTGACCAGCGATACCGACTATTCAGAGAGAACGTTTTTCCAGCCAGCCTGGGAGAAGATTCGCCCTCGGCAAATTACTCAGGCCCCGAATCCGAATTGGAGATGCAGGCTCGATGGTTCGCCGGCGAATTTGGCCGGAGATTCACCTCCACCGATGGAAAAAAAATCGAGATCGTTCAGTTCGGGCACTGGAATCACAGCGCAGGGCCGGATTTCACTGAAATCGCTGTCCGCATTGACGGACGGAAACTCACCGGAACACTTGAGGTAGATCTCGACGCCCGCAGCTGGGAATCACATGGTCACTCAACCAGTCCCGGATTTGAAAACGTGGTGCTGCATGTTTTTCTCAGTTCATCCCTGACCGAAAACCGCTTCTTTTCACGCACTGCGGAACACCGGGAAGTCACTCAACTTGCTCTGGACTGGACCGCATTCGATGACTGGGGCCCGCGCCCGTGGAATCATCTGCCGGAAGCCCGCCTCGGTCGTTGCGCGACACCTCTGCGCGACATGTCCACGAATAAATTGGAGACCCTCATCACCGCTGCCGCGCAATATCGATTGCAAAAGAAAACCCGGCGCCTGTCCGCCATAGCTGACATCCACGGGCCAGATGAAGCACTCTACCAGGTGATTGCCGAAGCCCTTGGTTATCGCTACAACAAACTGCCAATGCGAGTTCTGGCGCAGCGCCTGCCGTTGAAATCCTTATTAAACCTCAAGCCAATCAAGCGTGAAGCCCTGCTGTTCGGCGTGGCAACCTATATTGATCTCGACCATTTCACCGACAGCCAAGATCCGCAAACTCGTCGATATTTAAAAGAGCTCTGGCACAACTGGTGGAACAAACGCGCGCAGCTCGAACCTGGCGACGAACGGCGTCTTCACTGGCACCTCGCCGGGATTCGTCCATTGAATCATCCGCAAAGACGGCTCGGCGCATTAACCTCAATGACCAATAACTGGCCGGCATTTCGAAAAATCATCCAGCACCCTGATCAGAACCCGGAAAGTGGAATCAAAAAGCTCAAAGCCTACTTTTCTTCTCTCGAACACCCTTACTGGAATCATCACTACACCTTACGCTCCAAGCCTTCCGATACCTCAATGGCTCTCATCGGGCGTGATCGCTTGCAGGACATTTTCGGCAACGTTATCTTCCCGTGGCTGATGATCGAAAATCCAAATTATTGGGATCAATACACCCGCTTACCCGGTTCACAGGTGAATGAAAAACTTCGCCGCGCTTCGTTACGTCTGTTTGGAAAACCGGACAAAGCGAATCTCCAATCTGGAAAGTGGGCGAAAAGTTTTTACGGCCAACAAGCCCTGCTACAAATCTATACTGACTTCTGCCTCGAAGATTCCACCGAATGCGAAACCTGCCCTTTTCCTGAACAGCTAAGCCAATGGTGACCGCAAAATTAACGGAACACGAATTGGATCTCGATCCCTTTTCCGAAAAGTTCGACGCAGTGTTTGTGAAAGAACTGCGACAGGGCCTGCGTGCTCGGCGATTTATCGCGCCCTTCCTGAGCATCCACGCTCTGGCAATTTTGATCATCACGACTCAATTATTATCAATGTATTTTACCGGTCAAAATAACGACCCCGCCGCACATCGACTCCAATCATTT
>JAADHD010000266.1:4370-19814 GCA_013152075.1 Verrucomicrobiota bacterium
CCTTGACCAATCCCTTCTTATCCTCCCGTGGTTACTTGTCGGCATCATTATGCCTTTAACCGGAATCAACGCCCTGCAATCCGAGTTGTCAGGCGAGCGGAATGTTGAGCTCTTATTAATGGCCGGACTTACCCGCTGGCAGATCATGCGGGGGAAATGGCTAGTGCTGTGTACGTTGAGCGGCCTGATCATGATCTCCATCCTCCCTTACATGCTCACTCTCTATTTCACTGGGGGGGTTAACCTGCTGTCCCAAATTGCAAATTTTCTAGGAATCACCACCTTCAACATTTTCATGAACGCCGTCATTGTAGGCTCATCCGGTTTCCGCCCTCTTGTGGGGCGCGTGACAACTATTGGTTTGGTATTTTTTTCCTGGCTTTTTACTTCCACGATTGTTCTGAGTTCCCTCAGCAAGCCTGCACATCCAATCAGGGTCATGGAGTGGATTTTTTATCTATTCATCTACTTGTTAGTCACCGCGTTATATGCAATTTATGGATTACAACTAGGCCGGTCACGTCTTCGGCTTTATGAAGACCCCGTAGATCCGCCGATTACAGGATTGATCATAGCCCTGATCATTTTCACACCAGTGGCCATAGGAATATTCCATGTCGCCGGCGGCCCAATTGGCTCCCTCTTTGCTCTGACGGGCCTTACCGCTCTTGGGCTCATTATTGATCGCGGACCAGGTGATGAATGCCGCACCAGCTTTGCACAACCATGAGCCATCCCGAGAAAACGGGATGTCGCTTGAGAGAACATTGTTATAGTGTGAGCCAGTGAAGTTTTTAATAACAGTTCCACAATCATCGTTTTTACTAACGATGACGATGGCCTTGTTGCTTATACCCAGCGCGGCAAAAGCACAGGAACAACTCAGTTCCTGGCGCCTATATGATTCGACCACCCGCGAGCTGGCAGAATCTATCAAGAAGGACAAAACCGCACTGGATCAGCTGATCGAACCCGCCCAGACCCCTACCGCAGAATCCTTTCACGGCTTCCAGCTTCAACCTTCTCCCACGGCCAAGCCCAAGAAAGCCGCTCGGATCCGTTTTGAGTTCCCGGAAAAAATCACCATTGATGCAGTCGCCATCTACCCCGTCGTTCGCCCAGGGCTGGGCGGCCCACGCTCACTCGGAATGCCCAAACAATTTCGCCTACTGTTCGATTTCAACCGGAAACCTGGCCAAATCAAAATCAATCTAGCCGCCCAAACCGAAGACGCTCCGCCCCTCTACGAAATCCACAACAATGACAGCCCTTCCTCCCCTCTGCCAGTGTGGATAGAATTCAAAGCCAGGACCGTCAAATCCCTGACCCTGGAAATCCCCAAGCTGGCCCTGATCAGCAATGACCCTCGCAACGACTCGGCCCTGTATGGCTGCATGTTTGCCGAAATCGAAATTTACCAGGGAGAGGTCAACGTAGCTCGTAGCGCCAAACTCTCTGCCTCCGATTCGCTGGAACGCGAGTCATGGGGCTTACGTCTATTGAACGATGACCGCACCCCTTTGGGACAGCCAGAGAACAGCGAAACTCCTCCGAACTTCCGCGGTTACCACTCCGAGATGCTTGATAGTAAATCAACAGAAGTATCAATCGAATACCGGTGGTCAGAGGCACAAACAATGGACGCCATACGCCTGCACCCGGCCAAACCTGACTATTGGAACGACGTAGGCGGTTACGGTTTTCCGCAAAAATTCACCCTCAGCATTCTACCACAAACTCCATCCTCCGTATCCGGTTCAAAATGGTCGGTAGTGGTGGATCAAAGCAAAGACTATTACCCAAATCCGGATAACAACGACATCACCTTCCGACTCCCACAGCCCACCTCTTCCGTCGGCTTAAAACTAACCGCTACCCTCCTTTCCCCAGAACCTGCCGACCTTCAGAAAGACCCCCAGCAGCCAAAATTTCTCCTCGCTCTCGCAGAAATGAGCGGCATGCAGAATGGACGCATACTACCAAAACCGGATTCAATCGTGCTCTCCTCTAAACCATCGAAACCACACTGGACCGGAGACGGCCTGGTTGATGGCTATACCAGCACCGGTAAAATCATCTCCGGCCGACGCTGGGCCTCCGACTTGTCGCAACGCAGAATCCTCACGGGAAAAATTTACCAGCAAAAGCAAATCCTGGGCGAACATATTCGTCAGCAGAACGTCACCCTCTCCATCACCGCCGCTGTGGTGATTGCCCTGCTGCTGTTGACAGTTATCGTCAATTGGAGTTCGTCCAACCGCAGACGCATACGCGCCGTGAACACCGATCGTGAACGCATCGCCAACGACTTGCACGATGAAGTAGGCGGCGCGCTGGGCAGCATTTCTCTGCTGTCACAGAAGCTGCTGACAATGACCGACGAAGCTGATCAAAAATCCTTGCTGGATAAAATTCACAACGCAGCATCGGAAGCGCACGCCGGAGTACGTGAAGCCGTCTGGGCAACCGGAGCCTCATCAGTGGACAACAAAACCTTCGAAAGCCACCTGCGCGCCATCACCGATCGCATGCTTCCCGATTGCGAAATTGACTGGCAAAGCAACGGCAGCGTCATCACCCCAACCTTTGCTGCACGCAAACAACATCACTTCGGCATGTTCTTTCGTGAAGCGATTCACAACATTCAGAAACACGCCAACGCCTCTGCCGTCTCACTACGCTTTCAATGGAACCCACGCAACATGACTTTCACTCTGGCTGACAACGGAGATGGCCTACAGAGTCTGCCCGCCTCCAGTGAAAATTTTCGCACCCTGCGATACCGCGCTGAGCAATTACCCGCAAAACTTGAAATCGATCCAAACCCTGAAGGCGGCACCCGCTTCACCCTTACCACACCCCTGACATGACAGAAAGCACCTCAACAAAACCAATCTCCGTCTGGCTAGTCGAAGACAACCGGCATTTTTCCGAAGCCATTGAATGCATCTTCGAATCCGAGGACGGCATCAATCTGAAAGAAAGTTTTCGTAGCGCGGAAGCTGTACTCAAAGCGCTGGCAAAAAAAACACCTCCACAGGTCATCATCCTCGACCTCGGTTTGCCCGGAATGAGCGGCATCGAGGCCATCCCGGAAATCCTGCAGCACGCCCCCAAGTGTCACGTGCTCGTGCTCACCACCGATGACGGCCGCAGCAAGGTACTCGCCGCCATCGCCAATGGCGCGGCCGGCTACTTGCTCAAAGGCGATGATCTGGACGCCATCGTCTCCGGTATCCGCGATGTTGTGGATGGACGCGCAGCGATTAATTCACGCGTATCACGAATGATCCTCGATATCTTTCGCAAAATCCCCAAACCTCCTCCCGAAGCCAAGCTGACCTCCCGTGAATCCGAAATCCTCTGCCTGCTCGCCGATGGCAAGATCAAAAAGGAAGTCGCCGACCAGTTGGGAATAAGCTATTACACCGTCGATACCCACGTGAAGCGAATCTACAAAAAGCTCCAGGTGAACAATTTATCCGGAGCCATTGCGAGAATGACGCAGTCGGGTGGGGAGTGAGCTTCCGGGCATTTGCTCCAATCCGTCATCTGCGACAAAAATACCTCACCTCTACGCCTGTATCAAGAATGCTACGAACTCAACACTCTACTCACTAAATCCCGCTAAGGTTTGACAAAAGAGTCGATTCTCGAAATAATCGAAGGCAAAAAGGAGAGAACAATGAAAAAAACTATGATCTTATGTGGAGTGGCGGTCGGATTGACCTGGGGGATCGAAGCAAATGCCCAGCCAATTAATTTTGGTGGCAATAAGGACTCGGGGCAGAATCTTGCTCGACCGATTGATAAGGAAGAATACGCCGAAGACATGAAATCCCGTTGGGAGTTACTCAAAAAAGGCTTTGGGGAACGAACCCGCGAAAAAGACCCCTTCGGTTCGGAAATGGATCCCGGTATTCCCAAGGCTGTAGTGACGATTCCGGATACTGAAATCGAGAAAATCATCACCACCAAACCTATCAAGGTGGTTGCGCTAAAAAGTGCGCTAAGCAAATTTGTCCCCACATTAATATCCGCATCTCAACAGGTAGTGATGGTCGGGTCCCGCGCCATGCATGTTGGGGGTGCGGTGGAAATCGAATACGATGGCGTGCTGTTTAAACTCCGCATCACAAAAATATCATCCGGTAAAGTGGAATTCATTAACACAGAAAATGGCGAAAAAGGAACGGTTCGTGAATATGAGTTCGAACCTGGAAAAAATGAAAGCACCGATGACCTGTTTGACAGAATCAAAGAAGACAAAAAAGCCCCGCTGTTAATCAAGTGAGCTTGTTGCATCGCGAGGTGCGTTAAAGCTAACTCTAGAACTGATATTAGATCGGGCGTGCGGCCCGCACTCAAGCGCTTCACTTCTTCGTAAAAATACCCTTCAATTTGGTAAAGAAACCCGGATCGGACGAGCCGCTTTTTTTCCGCGACGGCGCTGCGCCGCGATGCACATCACAGACGCTTCTCGGGATCAAAGCATCCGGCACCTTTTCACGATAGGCCATGCTCTTCTGCTGGCAGCCCTTGCTCACCAGCTTCCCGGAAATCCGACACAACTCAACTTGCATCACATCCATTGCCTGGGGCAACGCGCCGGACTGAAAATCCTCCATCTCTGCCGCCGCATTCATGATTTCAGCCCAAATCGGCAAGGCAAGACGACTGCCATAACCATGATCGATAATCTTCTGCGGTTGATCCAAGCCCACCCACACCCCTCCGGTCAGTCGACTACTGTAAGCGAGGAACCACGCGTCCTGATAATCATTGGTCGTGCCGGTTTTGCCACCACTGGGTGCCTTGAACCCCAGTTCTCTGGCGGACGATCCCGTGCCGCCCTCCTCCATTACCTTTTCCAAAATTTTTGAGGTCATCCACGCCGCTTCCGCCGTAAGAACACGATAACCCACACGGCGATTTTCGTATACGATGTCGTTGCGCCGGCCTTTAATCCGTTCGATCACATAGGGTCGAAGACGGTATCCCTTGTTTGGAAAAACTGAATACGCACTGGTCACCGCTTCCAGAGTGGCCGTCATATTACCGATGTATAGTTGCGGCGATTTTTCGACATCGCCGCCATCGCTGTTACCTGCCAGTCCCGCATGAATCGCCATTTCTTTCACCACATCAATGCCAGCGCGTTCACCGACCCTAACGCTCATGGTATTCCGCGAGCGAATCAGGCCAAGCTCTGCTTTCTGCAAACCGAGATACTTTCCGTCCGAATTGCGCGGACTCCAATTGCCCGCCCATTTGATCTCATCTGGCCGAATCGGATTGTCATTAATGAGTGTGCCCGGGAAAGTGCCTGACTCAAAAGCCGCCGCATAGACCAATGGTTTAAAAACCGACCCAACTGTACGTTTCCCGACCAAGGCGCGGTTGAACTGACTGTGCTTGTAATTGCGACCGCCCACCATCGCCCTCACTGCGCCACTGTCGTTATCGATCATGACCACCGCCGCCTGCAGGTAATTCGGTCGCTCACCCTTTTTCTTCCCTCCGCGAGCATCGAACTGAGCCATCGTTCGATGCGGATAACCCGCTGTGCGCTCTATGGCACGCAAGCGTGATTCAACCGCCTGCTCCGCGGCCCGTTGCAGACCAGTATCGAAAGTCGTGTATATCTCCAGCCCCCCATCCTCCAGTTCGGTCTTTTCCAAAATAGCACGCAAATCCCGACGAACGGCAGCCATTACCCCCTCTGATACTGACTGTATTTTCTTGGCTGTCCGAGTTTTCCAGGCAAGGCCGTTTTTCTGCTTTCTCACATGGAGAAACGCCCTCTCTGACTTTTCCTTTTCCCCCTCAGTGATCATTCCCTCTGCCAACAGACGGTCGAGTACCATGTCACGCTCGCCTAAAGCCGACTTGTAATGCCTAAACGGAGAAAAGCGATTGGGCGCCCGAATGATTCCCGCCAGCATGGCGGCTTCGCCGAGATTCATCTTAGCCGCAGGCTTGCCAAAATAACTAAGTGAAGCCCGCTCCACTCCATACAATCCGGAACCAAGAAAAATCCGGTTCACATAGAACTCCAGAATCTCATCTTTCGAATAAGTATCCTCAATTCTCCTCGCGATTGCCATTTCGAGGAATTTACGTTTCAAGCTACGCTCCCTCAGCTCGAAACTATTTCGCGCAAGTTGCATCGTCAAAGTACTGGCTCCTTGAACCACACTGCCTTCCTTCAGGTTGCGCAAGGCAGCCCGTGCAACCCCCTGATAATCCACGCCTCCATGTTCGTAAAATCGCTTGTCTTCGCGAGCCAGCAAGGCATCCAGAAAAAATGGCGACACCTGTTTCAGCGGCACCACTATGCGATCATCCGATTGCAATCTGCCCATTTCCTTGCCACGCCAATCATAGATCACCGATTCACGCGGCATGCTGCCCACTTTTCCCATATCAAATTCCGCGGCCTGACTGTCAAAATACCAGACAACACTGATCGCCATCAGAGTCCCACTCGCTGCAACCAGAAGCATCAGCATCACCAGCAATCGTTTCAGCGACCGACCCCGCCTGCTGGAAGCAAGGGGTTTTGATTTAGCTCGCTTGGGCCCAGCGGATTTCTTCTTTTTTTTCGGAGCTGACTTTTTAGAACTGGACGATTTTTTCTTACTCGTCTTTTTCGCACTCTTTTTCTTTGCAACTTTTTTCTTACTCCCGCCACCGGTACGCGCTGCCAGATAAAAACACTCTTCATCAGCAGCGTGACTTTCATCAGGCTCAGGCGTGGATTTTCTTTTTTTGCGGAAAAACATCAGCGACAGGAAAGAGCTATGTTATAAAACCCGTCTAGTCCGCCAGCTCAAAGTTGATGAACTGTCTTTCGTAGTCAATATCCCGCAAGCGAACCTGCATCGTGTCGCCCGCTTTAATGAGAAAATTTGAACCACTGGCAGTGATTTCTTTTTTAGTGCTGTCGACAAAATAGCGCTCACCCTGAGGTAAATCGTCTTTGCGGATCAGTCCCTTGATATTTAGATCGGTGAGCTCAACAAAAATCCCCAGCGGCTTAATGTCATATGCCAAGGCTTCAAAGGTTTTCTCCGGTTTTTCCTGCGACACCCACAACATGTATTCCATGAGTTTCAAGCGCCGGGTTTCCTGCTCGGCCGAGGCAGCGGTGCGCTCGGTTTCCGAAATGTGTTTGGCGATTTCTGCCAAACGGGGAATTTTAGAGGTCTTGAGCTTTGTGTCATCTTCTCGTTCTCCCCTCTTGCATAAGCGGCGCAGCACCCGATGAACCACCAAATCCGCATAACGTCGAATCGGGCTGGTGAAGTGAGTGTAGTTATTTTTGGAAAGACCGTAGTGCCCTAATGGCTCCACACTATAAGCCGCTCGTTTCAAACTTTTGAGCAAAGCAATTTTTAGAGTGTGCTCCTCCGGTTTACCTTTGATTGATCTTAACAAATTTTGCAGAAGGTCCCGGTTGGTAAGATCACCTGCTTTGTGTCCATAGGCCCGGGCAAGATCGCGAAACTCGAGCAACTTTTCGGGATCAGCATCTTCGTGAATTCGATAGATACAGGGAGTCAGTTTGTTTTTGGTCGTTTTGGCGACGGCTTCATTTGCCACCAGCATGAATTCCTCGATCAACTGATGGGTCTCATCGTAATAGACTTTTACAATATCTCTCGCCCTGCCCTTGTCATCCAGGATCACTTTCACTTCAGTAAAATCGAGATCCAGTGCTCCCTGTTGAAATCGACGCTTGCGCAGTTGCTCCGCTAAGCGCCAAGCCTCATGAAGTTGCCGGGTGATTGCAGCTTCTTTGTCTGCCAGCGTCTCTATATCACTGTCGACCATCTTCAATCCCACCAGGGCTTCTTCATAAGTATAGCGACGTTTGCTGTGAATCACCGCCGAGACAAAACGTTCCGATACCGCTTTGCCATGAATATTAAAGCGAATGACAACCGCTTGTGTCAGGCGATCCACGTCAGGACGCAGACTGCAAATCCCATTACTCAATTTTTCCGGTAACATGGGAACCACACGGTCAGCCAAATACACACTATTCCCTCTGGCGATCGCTTCCTTGTCCATCGCCGTACCCGGCTCAACGTAATGCGAAACATCGGCAATATGAACGGCCAATTCCCAGCCACCCGCTGCTTTACCGTATTTGGGGTCGTCATCGAGCCGCGCCACATGGATAGCATCATCAAAGTCTTTGGCATCACTCGGATCGATCGTGAAAACATCTCGATCCCGCCAATCCTCCCGCTTCCCCAATTCTGCTGGAGAAATCACTTCACTAATCGCCTCCGCTTCAGCTTGAACAGCCGCAGGAAATTCCAGTGGTAATTGAAATTTACGAATAACCGACATGATATCTACGCCTGGAGCATCCGGCTTGCCGAGCACTTCGACCATTCGTGCCACAGGGTTTCGCTGGGATGGTTCCCATTCCGCGAATTCGGCCACCACTTTCAAACCGTCCTTTGCTTCAGGCAGCACTTCGGTCAAGTCGATGGTTCTAGGCAAAGCCGGATCATCAGGTCGCAGGCTGGAGTATTTTCCATTCTCTTGATAGGTACCCACAAAATGCGAGCCCGGGCGATCAAGAATTTCTTCAACACGAGCAACAACACGCTCAGATGAACGTCGTGTTCTCACCGGCTTCCCCTTACCCTCCTTCTTTTTCTTCGTTCGCTCAGGCGGACGATCCACCAGTAGTGATACCCTCACCCGGTCACGATTCAATGTTTGAGCGGTATAACGACCAGGAACAAGAATCCTGTCATCACGCAAAGCGTCCAATATCGATTTTGGCAGAGTACAATCTGCATCCGCAATAAAGTACGCTCGCAGATCTTCATCCCGGCGCCTAAAAAATATGGTTCCCGTAGCCGGCACACCTGCGGAACGTTTACTCTTGGGCCGCAGGACATAACGCCCACGTTTAAGCCTTATAATGACTCCCTTTTTGAGCAACTGAGCCAAAGATTCGCGTAACTCTTCGCGCTCACGCGGAGGAATCTGTAATTTTCGAGCGAACTCGTTTTTATTGAGGGGTTGATAATCAGGCTCACGAATCACCGATTCGATTGCCGTCCTTAATGATTTTGACATAAAATAAAAATTTTGAATATAGATCGCCTCGCAATTCGAAAAATCAGGGGCATTTATAGAAAAATACCCTCCTCAAGAGCAAAAGGGGGCGAAAATGTTTGACATTGTTATTACAATGTCATTGCATATTAGTAGAACAACTGCCAAATCCGACAGAAATGTTGGCTTTGGCAGAGAAGAGGCTTGCCTCAGGGCACCCTAACACCTCAAATTCCAAAAAGCCATGAAACTCTATACATTATCTGAACAAAAATCCAGCCGCAGTGGTTTCACTCTGATGGAATTGCTGGTAGTCATCACCATCATTCTCATTCTCGCGGGGATCAGCTTCCCTGCGGCACAAGGAGTTCTCGCAAAAGCACAAAAATCCAGCGCGGAGAATATGGCATTGCAAGTACGCTCTTCGATTTCCGCCTACTACACGGAATACCGTCGTTACCCTATACCCAGGGGAACCGCCAGTGGTGCAGATGTGACAATAGTCACAGATGAAAACCTTATGGATATCCTTTTAGGCGCCGACACCGCAAACGGGCAGCAATACAACCCTCGCGGCATCTCTTTCTTTGCTGGAAAAAAAGCGAAAGGAGCGAACAATGGCCTGGTCATGAATGCGAGCGGAGGCGGCAGATTACTCGACCCCTGGGGGCAACTTTTCCAAGTAACTATCGACACCGACTTCAATAACCGGGTCAACGCGGAATCCAGGACTGGAAGCATGGAAATCGTGCCACAAAATGTAGTAGTCTGGAGCACTGGAAAAAGCGGCGCAGGGGGTGCTAGGGTAGACTGGGTCACCACTTGGGATTAATAAACCCTTCGCACGATCATTCTAAAAGCCACCCAATAGACTCCAGAAACCTGACTGTTTTTTCCAAGGTGTTTTTGTAGTCTTTTCGGCTTCCAGGCCCGTAATAAAACTCGTGACCTCGTCCACTGTATTGGTGAAACGCAATATTTTCTGAACCCAGAGATTTTGCTTTTGTTATAAAATCGACCACTGACCCTATTGGGATAATGGCGTCATCTGACCCGTGAAAAATGATAGTAGGCGGCAGTGCTTTCTCAAGTTGCTGATGTGGCGAAATTTCCAACAGCTGCTTGAACTTATCATCACTGACTTGATTTCTAATTTTCGGAATATCCATATTCACCACTGGGTTAAATAAGATCAAAGCCGCAGGTTTAGGACTTACGGAAGTTGCATCCAAGGGATCATTTGTCCCAGTTAATATCTCACACGCCAAAGCAAGCTGCCCCCCGGATGAGCCGCCACCAACTGCAATTCGCGCAGAATCAACCCCCAACTCGTCGGCATGACTCTTCACCCATCGCATGGCTGACCGAGCATCCATTGTGCTTTCTATTGGTGTGCTTCCATGCCGACTGTTCACCCTGTATTCAACCGTTACGGCCACCATGCCACGTTTAGCCAGATCTTTAGACTGCGCGACAAACTGCTCCGGAGTGCCCACTTTCCAGGCACCTCCAAAAAACCACACAACACACGGACGGCGATCATTCGCTCTCCAATTTCCAGGCTTATAAATCCACAGCGTCAGCCCCTTGCCGTCGACTGTTTTGTAGGTCTTGCCCTCGGCCCCGTCACCCACAGGCGAGCGGCCCAACACCATCGACATGATAACCACCAGTCCTGCCCCAATCAAAAGCACCACTAAAACTCCTATTAAGAGTTCCTTAATCTGGGTTTTTTTCTCCATCATCTCGTCCATCATTATATCTATCTCTGCCTGCTCCAGCGAGCAATTTGTGATACCAAACAAACACAAAATACCAGCTGTGCATTTGTAAATCGGCCCTTGTTGGGTGACAAGTTTACTCTGTCTGTCGAATTGCCGAACATGTTCAACCCCAGTCAAGCCACCTCGAATACGCCGAATTTAAATCATTCACCCAGAGCATCACAAATCTGGATGGCTATGCTCGGTTTTTCCTTATGCGTGATGGGAGCAATTGGTTGCATGTATTTATGGCTCTCTTACCAGAAAGCTCGCCAGACCGATCACTGGGTCGAACGCCCCGCCAAAGTAATCGTTTCCACGATCGACAGCAGTACGCGCACACAACACAATGATGTAAAATATCGCCTGGAAGTACATTATCGCTACCAATATAGAGGTGAAAGCTACCTCTCATCTCGAGTCAAAATTCTCCCGTTGAGTAGTCGTGATCCGGGTAAAATCAAAAAACACCAAAAACGCTATCCTGTCGGATCAAGCGTGACTTGCTATGTTAATCCAGATAAACCTTTGATGGCTATACTCATAAAACCTACTAAAGCCGCTCTCTATTCAATCTGGTTCCCCGCACTTCTTATATTATTTGGTTTCAAAATGATTGTGGGAATTTTCTCAAAAAATTGATGCGAAACATTGACCTCACCTAACAATCGGTAAAACTGCACTATGCCATCCCTGCTATTTGAAACTGTAAAAAAGACTTTTGATTCGGAAAACTGGTCTTACACCGAAGTGGAAAACCGCGAGGTTCTTCTGGCAGGGTTTGAGGGACAGCATCTTAAAATCAAGCTTCACGTCCAGGTGTTTGATGAAATCGGCGGAATCAGCGTGGTGTCAGAATCCGAAACAACAACTTACTCCACCGCCCTGCGTGAGCGTCTTGCTGAACTCATTCTGCGTACCAATCAAACTTTGACGATTGGAAACTTCGAAATGTTCTGGGATGACGCTCGAATCGTTTTTCGTGCCAGCAACCTCTTCCCTGATGGAAAGGGCGATGCCGCTATCATTGCAGGAATGGTGCATTCAACAATCAGCGAAATGGACAGACTCGCTCCCATGATGGATATTCTCTTCGAAGCCGAAAAATGCACTGGCGGGGAACTCGCCGCTTTGAGCATTCCAGTGCTGATGGAAACAGCCGAAGATAACCTACCTGATCAATCGCCGGAGGATAATGAATGATCGCTACTACGCATTCAATAAGGGAAGAAAACTTGGACCGTTTTCTCTGGATGATCTTCTGGATGTAACCGAAAGCGGAGAAGTGAATTATGAGGATCTATGCTTGCGCATAGGCTCTACCACCTGCGAAAGAGTCCGCGAGGTTCTTGATTGGGAAGACGAACACCTTATCCCGTCCCCCAAGCAACAAATTGATAACTTACAGGCAAGTGAAATACACGACGACGAGCCTGACGGAGCCGTATTTATTGAAGAAGATTTTTTTGTAACTGAAGAGGAAGATGAGGATGAAGACCCAGGTTACTTTGAAGAAGATCGTCTGGAATATGAGTTTACCGAGGAAGAAGAGAATCATTTCGATGAAGACACAGCCGATGAAAACGACGATTCTAAAGAAGGAGTAAATGATCCTGCAGTTGAATATTTTGATGGCGAAGATGACGATGAGCAGCCACCTGAATATGACGGACCTCCTCCCGCTGCTCTAAGCCGCCCCCCGAACGATTCCGGCGCCATCCTGTATTCCAGTCACCCCTCTATCCTAAGCTATCCCAACAGCCTCTTACTGGCAACCCTTATCCTGGCTTCCGCCGTTTGGTTGCGCCCTCATTTTGATTGGAGCCTGACGGCGGGACTTGCCCTGGCTCTGGTCACCTTTGTTCAAGCACAACTCCGGCGATCCCGACATCAATTCATTATCACTCCAAAACAAGTAGAAGTGATTCATGGCTGGGTTTTAGAGAACTCCAGGGAAGTCCGCATTGAAGACATCGGAGCTATACACATTCGCCACAAAGGTCTACAGGGCTTGTTTGGCCTGGCATCAATCTAATTCATTCGCTACGGTGGAATCCCCCATGCCTATCCTGGTTTTCTACAATGTGCGCTCAGCACGACGCATAAAGAAACTTATCAGACGCCTGCAAGACGCCTTGGACTTTGATGAATAAGCCAGGGCGGCGTCATAATCAGGCGATCAGTCCCCGGATTACCTTGCCATGAATATCCGTCAGGCGAAAATCACGACCGTTGTAGCGATAGGTCAGTTTTTCGTGATCCAGTCCTAGCAGATGCAAAAAAGTCGCCTGCAAATCGTAAAGGTGCACCTTGTCTGCTACAGATTTATGGCCCAGCTCATCCGTTAAACCATAACGCGTGCCCCCCTTTGATCCACCACCCGCCATCCACATCGTATAACCATCGGGATTGTGGTCCCTGCCCTTGTTTTTGTTCAGAATCGGGGGGCGCCCAAATTCCCCACCCCAGAGAACAAGCGTATCTTCCAACAAACCCCGTTCCTTAAGGTCAGTGAGCAAAGCGCCCACCGGTTGATCCGTTTCGTCAGCATGCTTTTTCATTCCCCCCGCCAGATCCTTGTGATGATCCCAAAAACCGTGGTTGAGCTGAATAAAGCGCACACCCGATTCACTGAAGCGACGCGCCATGAGACAGGCTCTGCCAAAATTATCGGATATTTTTCCTTCACCAATACCGTATCGATCCAAAACATGTTGCGGCTCCTTTTCTATCGCCATCAGATCAGGCATTTCGCTCTGCATACGGAAGGCTGTTTCGTAAGACTGAATCAGCCCTTCCAACGGCGGATTGCTTCCGGCGTCAGCGGCAAGACGCTCACGATTGATCGCCTGTAGCAAATCCAGTTGTCGCCGCTGCTCAGAAGAGCTGAGCTGGGCATTATCGGTATAGGGTATTTTGACACCTTTCAGTGAACGAGCGCCTTTGCCATCACCAACACTTCCGTCCCCAATGCGCGTGCCCGCACAGGCCGCAGGAAGAAACGCACTGCCATAATTTCGCGGACCACCAGCTGAAAAATCTGGCATGAGAGTGATAAACCCAGGCAGGTTTTGATTCTCTGTTCCGAGACCATAATTGATCCATGAACCCACCGAGGGACGGATAAAGGCAAAAGATCCAGTATTCATCTGCAGAGTGGCCTGAGGGTGGTTGCCAATGTCAGTATGCATCGAATTAACAACACAAAGGTCATCAGCATGCTTAGCGATGTGCGGAAACAATTCCGATACGGGTAACCCGCACTCACCATGACGGGAGAATTTCCACGGGGACTGAAAGTATTTCCGCCCTCCCCCGAGATCCTCATTGTGGCGTTTGGATAACTCGGGCTTGTAATCAAATGAATCCACCTGGGAAGGGCCCCCTCGCATAAAGAGGAAAATCATGCGTTTGGCGCGGGCGGGAAAATGGGACGCTTTGGAGAGCAAAGGGTTTTCCAGAGCCTGGGCACTACCGAGCAGCCCGCGTAGGGCGAGGTAGCCAAATCCGCAAGCTGAGCTCTGCAACAGTTGACGTCGATTGGAAAGGAGTGAAGACGAGGGGTTCATTGGGCCTTATCTATTAATAGATCATGCGAAATTCGCCGCTTTGCAAAAGTGTTTGGCAAAGCATTTTCCAGGATTTAGCGGATTCATTGTGCTCGGTATTGGCAAGAAAGTCATTGAACAAACGCACTTCTTTGGCCGAAGGAGGCCGGCCTAGAGTAAGAAAATAAAGACGTTCGATGCGCTCAGCATTGGTTTTTAATTGATCAGATTTTAAAACGCGTTTCGCCAGAAGGTCAACCTGATCCGCAACAAAGGGACTATTCATGAGAAACAAAGCCTGCATCGGAACCGTAGTGTTTTTACGTTGCCCAACGACAATGTTGGGATCGGCGACATCAAAGAGAGTCAATGCATCCGGCATAGAGCTACGCACAATAGGAAGATAAACAGAGCGAATCGGCACGTCGTAATTGGCATCTTTGACAAAATAATCTCTTCGGCCCACCTCCCTCCCCTGCACATTTGCCATGGTAGCGGCAACGTCGGAAACCTGGGAACCCATCAAAGGCTTGGAATTCAACTTGCCCGACACCGCCAATAAGGAATCGCGCAAAGCTTCAGCATCAAGTAAGCGCGGAGTGTGCCGCCAGAGCCATACATTTCCTTCATCGTTCTGCTGATTATAAGAATCCTTTGCCGCTGATAGCTGATAAGTTCTACTCAGTAGAATACTTTTGATCAGTCGCTTGATCGACCAGCCGTCTTCTGTGAATCGGGTCGCGAGGTGGTCGAGTAGCGCGGGGTGACTGGGCTTGACACCTAACACACCGAAGTTGTCAGTTGTTTCAACAAGCCCCCGTCCAAGCAAGTGTCGCCAGACACGATTGACAACGACTCGACTGGTGAGCGGATTACGCGGATCAATTAGCCAATCAGCGAGCTGGAGTCGCCCGCTCTGATTTTTTGGAATCGGGGCCATGCTATAGCCGAACAAGCTCAATGCTCCGCGAGGCACAATCTCCCCCGGAGATTCGTGCACACCTTTTTCATAAATGGGCGAATCGCCTATCACGGCAAATTCAATTTTC
>JAADHD010000400.1 GCA_013152075.1 Verrucomicrobiota bacterium
GGACGGGACGAGCATCCACTTGATGGGATCGACCACAAACTATCCAACAGCAGGTGGGTCGGGGGACACGACCACTTATAGCTATTGCTGGTTTGATAGCGCCAACGCCGAGATGGGCTACTTTGGCTTTATAGCGATCAACGCGGATGATCTGGGTAACATCGATAACCTGATCGTCGCCGTACAGGGTCAGAGCAGCTACAACGAGGCATCTCTTGTGCCTTTGTCTACTGGCTGGCAGCGTTTCGATGATGCCACCGGATTGGGTGCCTTGAACGGCCCCAACGACACCCAGCCCAAGGCCCGGCGCAGTTACTCGGCTCAGTGGTTCGACGGCATGGGGCGCAATGTGGCCAGTGCAAACTACGGCACCAATGGGGGAGCTGTCGTGAGTCGACCCGACGTTGTCCCGGAACGCAGTGACACCGTGTTGGTGAGCAGCACCCATTACAAGGATGATGGTGAGGCCAACGCTGTGATTGATCCTGAAGGAATTGAAACCCGTTGGGACAATGATGCGATCGGTAGACGTATTCGCCTGATAGAAAACTACAAGGCCTGTGGAACTGGTTCCGATGAAAACCGTACCACCGAGTATGCCTACGCGCCGGACGGTGGGCAGGAGCGGCTGACTTTAATCAACAGCGTGACCGGCGATCAAGTAACCCGCTGGGTTTACGGGACAATAATCACCGAATCCGAAATTGCGAGTTCCGGTTTGCTTCGCGCCAAGATATATCCTGAAAGCGACGATCAATCTAGTCCTTTGGACGAAGGATATGACGGAACTTACGAGCGGATTGAATACGAATATAACCGCCAAGGGGACGCCACGCAGATGAAGGATTCGAATGAGAGTGTGCACGCTTTTGAATATGATGAGATTGGGAGGCAAACCCAGGACCGGATTACCTCCTTTGGCAACGGTGTAGATACAACCATCAAGCGCCTGAAGACTGCTCATGATACTAAAAGGCTAATTCTAACTAAGGTTACTAGTTATGATGATGCCACAGTGGGTATGGGAGCGGTGATCAACGAGGTGGAATTTGTTTATGACGACTTCGGTCAGCTAAGCGAGGACAGGCAGGAGCATAGTG
This sequence comes from Verrucomicrobiota bacterium, assembly GCA_013152075.1. Lineage (GTDB taxonomy): Bacteria > Verrucomicrobiota > Verrucomicrobiia > Verrucomicrobiales > DEV007 > JAADHD01. The sequence continues at coordinate 1,101 of JAADHD010000400.1, forward strand.
GTGCCGTCACTACCACTACTCCAGCAGTTGAATATCATTACGAAGATGGTAACCGCGCTAACACCACGCGCCGGATCGCGATGTTTTATCCGGATGGCCGCAAACTCAACTACGATTATGGCAGCAACACCGGGGCCAATGATCGTTTGAGTCGCGTCGAGGCATTGCAGATTCAGGCTGAAGTTTTTCAGCTGGCCTCTTATACGTATGTGGGGGCGGCCTTGGATGTGAAGACCATTTATTCACAGCCCGGAGTTCAATTATCCTACTTTAAAGTGTCAGGTTCCCCAGATGGTGATGCTGGTGATCAATATTCCGGGTATGATCGCTTCGGGCGTCCCGTGGACATGCGCTGGGTGATGACCAGTGGGGGCGCGGCGCGCGATCGCATCCAGTATGGTTATGACCGAGCCAGCAACCGCGTTTGGCGAAAGAATTTAGCGGCCACCAGTGGGGGACAGGATAATGCTTACAACTATGATGGACTCTACCAGGTCAAGCGCGCAGAGCTGGGAACACTTAATCTCAACCAGAGCGCTATTGGAGCGATACCCGCCCAGGCAGAGGACTTCAGCTACGACCCCAGCGGCAATTGGACTCATTACACACAGAGTGAGGACGGAACCGAAATGCTCGATCAAAGCCGTGTTAGCAACCAGGACAACCAGATGACCCAGATTGACGGGTCGAGTGACGGGATTTCATATGACCGTGCAGGGAATTCTATCAAGTTGCCGCCTGATGTGGATGGAGACTGGGCCAAGTATTACCAGTTGGTGTGGGATGGTTGGAACCGGCTTGTCGAAATTAAAGACGAGGCGGATGTTACCGTGGCAAATTATGGGTATGACGGACTCTACCGGCGCACGCTCAAAGTGGTTGGAGCCGAGACCCGCGACTACTACTACAACGACGAATGGAAGTGCGTAGAGGAACGCTCAGATGCGCCAAGCAGCAGTTCGTCGGCAGGGTCGGTGGGGAGTTCGTCCTCGAGCTCGTCTTCCTCATTTATACCGTCAAGCAGCAGCAGTGGGGGAGGGGGATCATCATCCTCGAGCCCGGGCAACCTTGGGAATGCTGATATCCAGTATGTGTGGAGTGCGCTCTCGCGCAACCAGTTGGTGTTGCGAGATCGTGACACCAATGGTGATGGAACATTGAATGAACGGCTCTATTGTTTGATGGATGCACTTGACCCGACCTCGGTGGTTGATACCACCGGAGGGGTGCTGGAACGTTACGCGTTTAGCGCATTTGGGCTAAGGACAATCATGGATGCAAGCTGGGTGGACCGTGCAAGTAGTAGCTTTGATTTCGAGTTCGCTTTCCATGGGGAGTTTGAGGACCCTGAAACTGGATATGTGAATTACGGCTATAGGTATTATTCACTGCAGGTTGGTAGGTGGTTATCTAGAGACCCGATTGAGGAAAATGGTGGCCTAAACTTGTATGGATTTATTAATAATTCTCCGCTGAATTTTGGCGATCATTTCGGCCTGAGTGGCGATGAATCTTTGCCAACTGCTCCAGATCCTCCATTTTGTTCAGTGACTTTGTATGTCAGTCATACCAATTTTTGTAACACAAGGGTTGAAAGGGATAACCATACTATTGCCGCAGGGCTACGAGATGTCGGAATTGATCCAGACTCCGACCCTTTTGCGCGGGTTGATGCCATGGGGTGTAATTATACAGGCAACAAGATCTATGGAATTTTGGGCGTGCGGCCTGCTGATTACTTGCCGCCAAGTTTAAAAACGACGGATCTCAAATATAAAGAATATCAAATACTGAAGAAAGATTATCCTAATAACGGTTTTTTGGTTGGAATAGTAAGTAATTTTGATGTGGGGAATAAAGTGCCTGCATGGAATGCAGGATTTAACCCTCATTCAAATCTTGTAGCGAACTATGCTAATGAGACGGGATTAAATCGATTTGCAGATGATCAAGTTAATCAAGCCAACGGTTATGTAAGGTTACTGACACACAACTGGAAAGAGACGCTGATGAGTGCGCAGCGCGTATCTGCATCGTGCGCAGCGAATAAATGTTGTGAGTGTAAAACGATTACCGCTCGCTTGATTTCGATAGCTTCATTAAACGAGCATCTAACCGCTTTGAATGCTTCTACCATTTCAAAAGTGCCTCTTTCCAAAATGTCGTGGGCAAATCAACTTACTCGAATGATTCAACCAACAACTCCATTAAGTTTGCCTCCAGCTCTTGGTACAAAGGTTGAATTTTCGACTAACGAAAAATAATAAATTCCTCCGTAATCTTCTCACGCTAGTTAATAAACCTCAATTCACTTACAAGCACAGTAAGGATATAAATTTACTATGATTTGAATGACAGTAAGGTTCTGACTAGATAGGCGGATTGATTGATCTTAAAAAACCTGTTCTGTTCTAATAACCTCATCTAGGAAGATATGGAAATAAATTGGGGGATTTATGATGATGTTTTTCCCCAAATCTTTAGTCGCATTAATGAATTAAGAGATACTTGAAATAATCATGAATAATCATTGGAAATTTATTGTGGTATTTATGCTGGTCGTTGGATTTGGAGGCAAGTCAATTGCGATTGATACTAAAGCATTGCCAGAGTTAAAAATCAATCGACCTACAGCCTTACTTAAGCCTGCCTCTGAAAATGAGGCACCAGAAGATCGTAATGAAATTTACACCAAGGCATTCCGAATATTGTCTTTTGGGGGAAACAAACACTCGAATGAGGGCTCTAAAAACAGTGAGGTTAGGTCAGTGGCTAGTATTCTAGAGAAGGCCGGGGTTGAATTTCCAGTAGGAACGAATGCAGAACTTAATGAGAAAGAGGGTATCCTCACCGTAACTCATAATGCAGTTGGTATGGAATTCGTAAGGAACTACTTGGAATCTATGTATGCCCAAGCCGAGCGATATATCAAATACCAGCTAGAAATTTATCGCTTACCTGCATTATTAATTCTTAAACTACAGGAAAGTGCTGATAATCAATCCGACCACAAACCTGAACGAGATGCGGTGTTAAATCTAGTTAAAGAAGGGCAAGCTCACTTTGTAAAGAGCGTAACGCTGGAGTCACGTAGTGGACAAAGATCAAAATTTGAAGATGTGGAGGAATATCTATGCCTAGATAGATATGAATGGCGAGAAAGTGCCAATGCATCTTTGCCATTTTTTGAGTCGCGCAAAGTAGGCACTATATTTGAAGTAGACTCGATTCTCAGCGCAGACACATCTACGATTGATATTAATTTTGGCATTGAGCACCATACAGCTCCGCCTGGGCAAACAAAATATCAGATTCGACTTCCAAACACTAACGGTAGTGTCACGGTGACCCTACCCATTTTTCACATGAAAAAAATCGTAACTCAAATTCATATTCTTGACGGATCCACAAGAATTGTGGCTGTTTATAGACCGACTGGTAAACCGGAATACAAGACAGAAAATTTGATGGAAGTCATTTTCCTCAAGGGAAATGTAATGATTTTACCTCGCTCAGATGTTTTTCCATAAGAGACGAGGTTGTTATGTGTTAACGGCCGCGCTTTCATCGAAACGGATTTCCAAATTATCATAGTAACTTTTTTTGGGAATGGCCGCGCTCTCATCGTAATTTTTACTCCGCCACGTTGTACTGTGTAGTCCAGGAGAGTGAGCAGTTGTTGCATGGTTTTAGGAATTTTTTTATTATCATAATTTTCGTTGTGCGATTTTTATGATCTGAACGGTGGTTTCGCGTACGCGGGACGAGGCATAGCCAAAAGCCCTGGATGTCGTTTTTTGTGATGAGGAAGGGCGTGTCCACTGCTGTGTAAGCGTCACCCAGAGCACCCCTTGCCGGTAAACGTTGTGCGTAGAGCCATTTGAAGGCAAATTACAGCGGGTGTAGATTCGCAATAATTCACGCTGCGTCGGAGAGTTTTTTTGCCTCTTCTTTTGCCTTTGCCCAAGCTTGCGGTGTGATCTCGCTGATTTGCCAATTCGTCATTGACGGTAACCGTGTGAGGACATCCCGCATATACTCGGCGGGATTAATCCCTCGATTGCGGCAACTCTCGATTATTGAGTATATAATCGCACTCCTCCATCCAGCTTCTTTTGACCCTATAAATAACCAGTTTTTCTTACCTATAGCTGTAGGGCGAATGGCATTTTCAGTCAAATTATTATCTATTTTAACTAAGCCGTTGCCAGCATAAACTTCAAGCAGTTCCCATTGGTTGAGGGTATAGCTGATCGCTTTCCCGAAAAGACTTTTAGGAAGTATGCTGCTACGGCTTTTAAATAGCAATAATGCCTTCTTGATACGCTTGAGGATCGGCTTGCTTTCAAACGACCTAACTACTTTGCGGAGACTTGGTGCCGCTCGGCAATCTCGAAGTTTTTTCTCAATTCGATAAAGATGTTGAATTTGACGTAGAATCCAACCCGATAGTTCACGAAATTCCCCTACTTCAAAAGCATCATGGAATTTCCGCCTCGCATGCGCCCAACAACCCGCTAGTTTAATGCCTTTGCGATCACTCACATAGGTTTTATAAGCTATGAAGCCATCACATTGAATGATCCCGTTATAACTTTCTGGAATGAAGGATTCCAAGCATTCATGACCACGACCAGGGTGCCAATCAAAGATGGTATCGCCGTCGGGAACCCGATACGCCCATAAGTAGCCTTGTTTGGTTTTTCCTGCTCCGGGCTCTAAATATTTGATCGGTGTTTCATCAGCGCCAACGTAGGATCCAGTAAACATTTTTCGCGTCATCTCATCATAAATCGGGCGTAGCCAATCAGCGACTACCTCTACCCAGCGTGCCATGGTCTGGCGGGGGATTTCAACCCCATGCCTTTGAGAAAAAATCTGCTCCTGACGATAAAGAGGTAAATGATCGCAATACTTGGCAATGACGATTTGGCTCAGTAGCCCAGGTGAGGCAATGCCACCATCAACTAACTTCGGAGGCAAGTCGGCAATGATTGGAGGGGCTTCTCGGTTGGCCTTTTTTACATATTTACGTCGCACCAATCGACGTCGCACAAAGATCGCTGGCTCATAGTCGAGTTGCTCACTGACTTCTTCTCCGATGAGACGCCAAGCGTCAGGACAGGCTTTAACGGGATCTGGGTCAATGATTTCCTCAACTACTGGCAAGTGCTCAGGAATGCGAGGGCGGCGGGGTTCGCTAGGTTTGCGACGACGGGACTTGGGCTCATCCTCCAACAACTCAATGTGAGCAGTGGAGGATTCATCCTTTCCCAAGGCATTATCATCCATCTCTGAAAAGAGCAGCTCCAATTGCGCAGGGTCTAGCTTTTCGCTCTTCTTGCCGAACATTTGACGGATCAACAGATCAAGCTTTTGGCGCAATAGCTTGTTTTCCTCCTGTAATTGGAGGATTTCTTTTTGTTGCGACTGTTCCAAGTCTGTCATAACTCTAATAATAACCGGTTACAACTGAAGATCAAGGAGAGATTTGGTGAAAAGCGCACATTCCGAGCATTATTCTCTCTCATACCAAGCACGACGACAACCATCGCGCAGATCAATTCCGTCGGTGAGCATTCCCAAGGCCTCGGGCGTCAGTGTGAGTTTTGCTTGTCCTGAGCTTGAGGGTTGCGGCCAAGAGAAAGTGCCTTGCTCCAAGCGCTTGGCCAACACCCATAGACCCGTGCCATCGTAATAAAGCAGCTTGATCCGATTCTTGCGTTTATTAGTGAACGCAAAAATCGCACCACTTTGCGGATCCTCGTTGAGCTTTTCTTGAGCTGCTGCGTAGAGCCCGTTAAAACTTTTGCGCATATCCAGCGGCTCGATAGCGATATAGATTTTTAAGCTTCCTGGAAAACTGAGCATGATTATTTAAGTTGAGTTGTAAGACGAATCAGTTCTGCTCCCATTGCGACTTGCCCTGCATCATGGATGAACAGATTTACGCCGCAGGGAAGTTCCACCCGCATATCTTTACGGCGCTCTTCTTGTGCAGGCGGTAGGGGGCTTTGGATCTTAACCTCTGCCAATGTCAGCTCTAAACACTCAGGTGTAGCTGCTTGTTTTATTTTGCAATCCCCGTGCAGACGTCGCCGCTTCTGTCTCCAGGTGGCAAAGGTTTGGTATTTGATGCCGTGAACTTGAGCGAATTTCGCGCCACTCAGAGCACTGGCTTCAAATGCGTCTAAAATCGCATCCCGCTGATCATGCGGTGTACGAACCCTCCCCAGTCTATCGGTTTTAAGAAGCTGAGCCTTTTCTTTTAAGTCACTATCAGTCATAGTTTGCCAACTATGACTGATAGTGACCACGACTCAACGGGTGCTACACGTGACGCTTACGAAGGTAGGGGTTTTAAGCTATCTGGTTTACTGTCTCTTCGTTTGGCTCGAAGCAAAGTCAGTATCGAACAAACTGCCCGCTGCATCGTAAGTGTGGTAGACCTTCACCTGCCACGTTTACCAATCGTCAAAGGTTGCTCTGGGTGACGCTTACAGTGATCCGGCAGGCTTCAATCCCTTACTAAGAAAGTTTTGGCGCCAATTTGCAAACTAATAAGGCTTTAGATATTACTCGACGCAGATCGGCAGATGGTCAAAAAAGAGCTTTCGTGGGTTTCTAGCATATTATGAAACCTTAGCTCAATGAGCTCAGCGTATGTTTCTCAGAAGTATGCATCCGTGTTTCGTAGGTAAAAAAGCGTGGTTGTCAGCAGATATTTCGAGCGTATCCAGGGCGCGAATTACTCCCTTATGAACGGAAGGATGATCTATATCGTCGATCAACATGATTCCCCCAACGCTCAAGTTCCCAAAATATCTAATAATATCGCTGTAGGCTCCATTTTGAGAATGATCGCCGTCTACATGAATTAAATCGAAAGGGCCAAAAGGGCCGGGATCGATCAATTGGCTGTTGCCTTTTAAGAACTCAATGTGATCTAAATGGCCTACGCATGATAAGAAGTTGGCTTTTGCGATTTTTTGAGATGGAATTGAACCGAACTCGTGGTTATAAGATTCCAAATCAATGCTCAGGATTCTGGGGCTCCGGCCTTCAGCCATTGTGCCTTGAGCCATAGCAATAAGGGAATATGCAAATCGAGTTCCTATTTCAAGAATTGATCCAGGCCGAAAATAGTTTCCCAAGCAGTAGTAATACGGATAATAGTTTCTCTGGTAGAGGGCGGGGACATAGCGTTTTGCCGCCCGATATTCAAGATTGGAGAAGAGCTCTTCGCACAATTTAAATTCAATTTTCCTCACGCCAAGGTCAAAAAAAGTCATTGTTAGTGGATCTGTCATAATATTAGAAGTAATTTGCAATGCTTATGGAAAATTTGTTTTCAGGGTGATTTTTGCATGTATGGAATAATGGGTGATGGGCTTATTGGTGGTCGGTTCTGGAAAGCAATATTGGATGGCCTGAGTGAATGATATGCCATTCCCTTTTGCAGAGACGGTCAATTGCAAGGCTCGACCAGTTTTGAGTATTGTCGTTAGAATTGATTTTATCATGGATCAGAATCAGAGAGTTGCGACTGAGTTTGGGGATGGCGGCTCGAGCCTCAAGCAGGCACTGCTGCTGGGCCTGTTGCAAATTACTGCACGCTCGTCCAAGTGACAAAACATCAATCGAGCGATTGATTTGAGTTAATAATTTAAATGGTCGCCCCTCAATCAATTGAACGGATTTTCCGTATATTCCATGGGGCAAACACTCCAACGAAACCCGATTAGGTTTATCCGCAATAGAAGTGAGGAACCCTCCGCTGGCTTGACTCACTCTGGCTAAGATCAGGTTTTTGAATGTTAAATTTTTGCATAAATGCTCTTCGAGGAAGGAATTGGTTTCTACAAAATGCGGTGTATGAAACCTTTTCCTAACAATTCTGAGCAGGATATCATAGCTGGAGTGGTCAGAATCTGAAGCATCGGTCTTTTGAGTTACCATCGGTTTACTCGTTTTTTCGAGCCAATGTTGAATCTGAAGATCCCAGCCTCTTTGGTTTTGCAAGAGATAACGGGGTTCGGAAAGAAGTCGGAGTAAGTGCTTGGCAATCGTGGGCGCATTAAGTTGCTGTTCTTCCATGATTGGGAGCATTGCGTTCGCTTGGTTGTGGAACCAAGGCAGGTCATTTGATGGCACGACACACGCCTGGTGATCGCTTGGTAGGCAATACTTGGCCGGATGATGGCCAGGAGTTGGGAAAATGCCAAGTGAGGGGAGTTCTGTCAGGCGACAAAGGTGGAAGGGGCCGCTATCGATTCCGATCAATGCATCAGAAAGACCTTGCAGAGCTATCAAAGGACGAAGGCCATGCTTTCCCCATATCGGTTGCCAGTAGTGGACGTGTGGAGAATTTGTGTGTTTTATCAATTCTTCTTTATCAAGGCTGATTATCGTTCCTACACCCTGTTCCAGTAGAGTCGCGAATAGTTCGTGGGTAACTTCGGGAGAAAGCCTTTTTGCTCTGCGAAACGAAGTGCCGGTGGTGTGGGCCAACACGATTGGTCGTGGCATTTTTTCAAGGTAACGGTTCACTCTCACCCAAATTCTGGGGCCTACCGAAGCCAATAGTGGCACTCGAGTTTGGATGTAATCATTCCATAGTTGTGTTGGAGTTCCGATATTGGGTAGCGGGTTGCGAGAAAGGTTGAAACCGGCCTTGTTGAATTCAGGGATGTGTAGATTACTTGTTAAGTTAGCTATTCTCTTCCCCATAAAGCCCGGACAGTGTTTCCACTCGACCCGCTCTATCCCAATCTTTGATGAAAGTATTCTAGCGCCTGCCGCCTTGAATAGGATGCTCTTATCCTCTTTGCAGAAGACATTCACAGAGTGTCCGTGTTGCTTGTAGAGGGGGATTTGGGAACAAAAATGGACGCAATCTCCCAAACCGTGGCTGAAAATCACCTGTATAGGCTTCAATTATATTTTCCTGGTTCGATTAACGTATGCAATCCTAGATTGCTTTAAAACATTAGGATTTAATTGGTCATTTCTTTCGGAGGTGTCCGATTCGGTCTATTAGTTTTGACTCAACCTGATTGCGATACTCTGTCATATCGTAACGATGTGCATCGGGATCCCAACTAAATTTTTCACCGATTTTGTAAGTTCGAAAAAATTTAGGAAACGAAGTAAGGCGGCCCGGGGCGACAATTTTTTCCCGTATAAAAATCACAGGCCGCCCCATGGCTAGAGCTGGCATGGCGGCATGTAACTTTGAAGTTACTACCAATCGGCTTCGGGAAATCATCTCCCATCTTCGCAAACAAATTTCTCTGCGCACATTAGCCGGGGTGCTTTTGGGGATCATGTTGGAAGCATATTGAACTCGCTTTTCCGGTATTCCGGATAGCACTCGTGGATTTACGTCAACCAACAAGACATCAATGTCTTCCTTAACATCGGCCCTTTCACAAAGAATGGTTGGGCATCCGGAATAATAGGAAGGTATGTTTCGCTCTTGGCATCGGCGTAATGTAGGTTCATCTCGGCAACCTATGGGGGCATATTTCCTTAGTTGTTCTAATTTTTTCTCCCCGTTTTTATCTATATAGTGAAGATGAACGGCAACAAAATAAGGGGTGATTTTGTTTTCTCCCGCGTTGTGGATGGGAAGTGCGCGCCCCCCGATAAAAGCATTAATAACAAGATCTACTTTTCCGTGTTCTGCATTTGGGGAAATAAGCTTGTCACGATCAGCATGGACCACCTCGTTTTCTTGGTATCCAAGCCACCGCCTCATAATAAGGCTTTGAAAGTCATCACCTATGTTATCGCTTGAATAAGAAAAAAGTCCGATCATTTGTTTTGTTATGGTAATGTGAAAGCGTTGATTTGGAGATTGATCATGCTACCGGCGCCACTTTTTGTGCGGAGGGGGCGTTTTCCAGGGCAGCACGTATAGGTGCGTGGTCAAGAACATCCCCAAAAATTGTTTCTGATAATTGTAAAATTTCAGGATCAGAGAAAAAGCTTAAGAACTCAGGGTCGTCACGAAAGTGTTCCCATCTTTGGGTTAATTTCATGGATGATCCTCTTTTATTGTAACGGCGTTTGTCGAACGAGCTACCAAATCCATACTCAGGCACCTGTTCCCGGTGTTCATCCCGAAAGGGGACATCAAGGGTCTCACAAAGTTGTTTGCGGTAATTTTCATCAACGACCCATTGGTTAAAATTGATAACCAATTTTCCATTCTTCAAGTGATTGGTCTGGCCTAGATATTCTTGTGCAAGAAATTTCCAACGACGAGGTAACAAAGGGGTGCCGTTTTCATCGGGCAGTAAGAAGTCCTTTACAAACGCATTTTTGGGTTGTTTGCGCTGAAGGTGAAGCCGACTGGCAAAGGTATTGAATGGATCTCGCAAATTGAGGATATCGTGCAATTTGCCACTTTGCCCATACAGCTCGGCTTCCATAGAGGGGTTTTCAAGATTCACCAATCGCATATCTTCGTAGCTCAGAAGCAGTAGATTTTTATTTTCATCGAGACGAGCCTCCTGGTTGAAAGAAGCGTCGACCGCAGGCAATGGGTCACTGGGATGGTTAGCAAGGATTCGATGTTGATGGTTGATATCGTTGACAAAGCAGACCTTTCCTTCATAAAGCCCAGCTAGCCAATTTAATATTGGATGAATCCCAGATCGTCTCATTCCAAGAAAACGAAGAGTAACGCGATTACGATTCATGCGGTTGTTATTCGTTTTACCATTGGGGGAATTGGACTTAATTACTCGTTTTGAGGCAGCTACAAAATCGATATTTTTTGCTTTACCCTTTTCTAAGTAGGTTATCAGCCCACCGTCAAAGTAGGTTTCGATCGCGGCGTTCACTTTTTTTGGAGTGATCATGTCCATGCAATGAGGAAGATCACCAATTACATCCACGCATCTATTCTGTGGCTTGTCCTTGGGGTCGCCATCGCCTAAGGGCAACGTGCGAGAGCGCCAGCATCCGCCAATTTGACAACATGAGAGAGCTCCTTGGGTATGGAGAAATTGGTGGTGGGGATAGGCTTCCCAGTGCACGGGTTCACGACCGCCTGCTACAACCACACAAGGGCGGCAGGCAGGAGTTCCAGGCTTGGTTTCAACGGCCGCCGCCAAATGCATTAGAAATGTTACTGGGGAGAGAACCCCCTGAGCATGGTAAACTAGTTTCAATAGTTGCCGGATTGTTGTCTTGCCGCGTAGATCAAGAACTCCTTCAAGTGGTGAGTGGTTGTGGCCTTTTTCTCCCACCTGAACAAACAGGATTTTTTCTTTAAAATGATTAACTACTGCTTGATAACGTTCAGTGTTCCACCACTTGATGGTATAATCATTTTTTCCACCGGCGACAATGATCCAAAACGGGAGATCTTCACCGATAAGTGTTTGCACTTGGGATGGCTGCGCTTTCTCCTCACCAGACAGGTGGATATCACCCTTGAAAGCAGCAGGTGATACAGGCACGTTCAACCTCTCGCTCAAGAATTGTTCGAAACCATGGATAAAATGAAAAGGAGTTTGGTTGCTGCGGTGAATCAAAGGGTAATGACATTTTATTACTTCGACTCCCGCATCGTCTTCCTTCAACGGAGTGATGTGCGGATTGTGATCCCAGAGCGCGCGGGCAGAAGTTCGCACATCGGTTAGAAATTTTCCTGGATTACATGCATGAATATCCCGTAGGGCTGCAGTGAGCATGACAACATCTCCGGGAGAAAGATGGCTTTCGAGGATGAGTTTTTTAGAAGGCATTTAGAAATGGGAAATTTAATACAATAAATGGGGGAGGCATGTCTAGCTTAACGTTACTTATCAGTGCGATCCATCAGCCAGCACATGATTACCCATTGTAAGGCACTCGCCCAAGCGATGATTAAAGCGGTCAAAAAATAATCCAAGGGCCACCACCCGTTGAACAATCTTGGGCGGTAGATGGCGACAAGAAAAAATGCGATCCAGTGTCCTAGGCAATACGCACAGGATGCTAGTTTCCCAAAAAATTTGCTTTGCCTCGAAATCCACTGGCGGACCCCTAAAAAGAGCTGCATTTCACACAAGGTAAATGAAATACTAGCCGTTACGATTGACAATAGAAGCGTTAGTGCCATTCTTTATTCTAATTTAGTGAAAGCAATAGCTAACAGCCTGCACGGCAGTGGGAGACTGGCCTTAGCATGTATCTAGCAGTCCAAATAGACACGGCAATGGTATTCGTCATTTTGAGGGGCGGGTTATATCAGAATCAAGTGAATATAAGGTTTTCAGAGTAGTCGAATGATTCGCTTGAGCAGTTTGATAAAGATTGAGTTAAAGGCAAGAATAAAAGTTATTTTGGGAAATTTTCTTAATTTTAGAGAAAGCGATATACAAGAAATTTTCGATTATTTTGTCTTAAAGGTGAAATCTTAAGGTAGTTGGGAGGGTTTTTGGTAATTTTCAATTTCTTCATGAAACCATTCCCGCCAAAGCGTGTGGTAAGGGGAGAGGGGTGGAATACATCACAATATTACCATTAAGGTGCGCTTCGCAAAAAAAGCATGATTTGTCTTGTTTGTGGCTAAGCGGGTGGTTAGAAATTAAGTGCGCTATTTTTATTTCTCCCATTAAAACGATATAAGCCATGCCCCCTTCAAGTAGCAGTAGCAGCAGTTATTACATGCCGAGCTCGAGCAGTAGTAGTAGCAGTTCTTCACCTTTTTTCCCGTCGAGTTCGAGTAGTTCTTCCTCGTCGGTTTTTCCAAGCAGCAGCAGCTCGAGTATTGATTTGTGTAACGGGGACACCTTTCAGGTGCGTGAGAAGATTACGGATTTGCCGATTGTTGCCACGGATGAGAACGGGACGGGTTTGGAATACCGCAAGCGGGAGGTCTCTGATATAGACGGGAGGCTTATCTGGGTGATGGATCCGAGAGGCTACATTACTCATTTCATTTATGATCCGGCTACAGGGGCGATAGTGCGCCGGATTGATGATGTGGACACTAACGCGGCGACGGGAGTGCCGACAGGGTGGTCAACGCCGACTGACGGAGGGCTTAATTTGGTTACTGATTATGAAACCGATGATCAGGGGAGGGTTTTGCGTGAACTTGGACCGCCGCATAAAGCTCAGCTTCGGGTAGATGATTGTAAGGTGGAATCTGTGTGGGTGCGCACAGTGCAGTATACAGCGTATAGGGATGACATTCGGGAAGTGTGGAATGCCAGCGGTTATGCGAGGGGATCAGGGCCTGATTATACGTATGTGAGCATAGGCACGGTGCGAATCAGTCGTCGCAACTATAGTGGCCAGATGGTTGACCAGATTGAGGCGCTTAGGGCTTGTGATTGCGGCCCGTTGTCCCATGGCGAGGAGTTCCCTCGGAAAAGTTGGGAGGGGTGGACGCACAATCTTTATGATGAGTGGGGCAGGAATTTGGCCAGTCGGGTGTACCATGAGGTGCCCAAAAGCGGTAATGGGGAGGAAGGAGATAACTACAACGAGACCCGCTACGGCTATGACGTGGAGGGAAGGCAAAATAAAGTGATTAGTCCCGGAGGGACGATTACCCGGAGCGTGTTTGACGGGCGAGGGCAGCCAACCGAGCAGTGGGTGGGAACTGATGACTTGGGGGCAACTGATAGTGACCCGGGCAATGGAGGGGCGGGCGGCAACAATATGGTCAAAGTATTGGCCAGTGAGTATGACGGGGGAGCTGACGGAGGGGATGGCAACCTGACGCAGGCAACGCGTCCAGTGGACGGAACGGCAGGCAATGACCGGGTCATTGATTACGGTTATGATTTTCGCAACCGGCTGGAGGATACGACGAGCACCGATGGCACCAGCCAGTTTATCACCCGTAGCCTCTATGATAATGTTGGCCAGGTCACAGGAGTGGACAACTACCACAGCTCGGCGTCGGCGGGAAACCTGACGGGTCGGACCCGTTCTTATTACGACAGCCGGGGACAAATATTTAAGAGTGAAACCTATGCGGTTGATGCGGATACCGGCACGGTGGGCAATGCGTTGGTTGGAGAGCAGTGGTTTGATGCGGGAGGGAAGTTGGTCAAGGGCACGCAGGCGGGTAGTGAGGCGATCAGTGCCATGGCGTATGACAGTTTGGGACGTGAAACGATGCGTTATCTGGCGTATGAATCGCCCGTTGTTCCATCGTCATCTTCCTCCTCGTCATCGATTTTTTCGAGTTCGAGCAGCAGTAGTGGATCCGGGGGCAGTTCCTCATTGAGCTCATCTTCGTCATTCATACCGTCGAGTAGTTTTTCATCAACATTCATGCCCTCGAGCAGTTTGAGCCCGAGTAGTTCATCGAGCCCGAGTAGTTCATCATCATTCATACCATCGAGTAGCTCATCATCAACATTCATGCCCTCGAGCAGTTCGAGCCCGAGTAGTAGCTCCTCAATGATGGATCCGCCCTATCCCTATGAGGGAGGGGAGTGTCCGAGTTGTGAGGATGAGTCGGAGTCTCCTGTCTCGGATGGAGAATGCACCATGAGTGGCGCTCCAGTGCGCTATTCCAATGGGGAAATCCAGCTGGACGCCAACGATTTGGGGTCTACGGCGTTTGGGAACGACTGGGGACACACACGCTCTTATAGCAATCAGCTCAGCAGTAACGATAGTGGTATCAATGGAAATTCATGGTTGGTGCCGCAGTTGTCCTATCTGGGATTTAACGCGGGGGAAAGCGGCGACCAGATTGTGGTGGTTATCGGTGGAACCCACAGCATTTGGTTCCAACCCGATGGTGGTGGTGACTGGGAGCCGAAATTTACCAGTCGCGACCAGTTGGATCACGACGTGGCGGGGGCGCAGTATGTGCTTACATCCGTTAACGGAAGGCGAACCGTGTTCTATGACAATAGCGCCAGCCATGTGGCGGCCCTGCGCGGGCAAATAAAGAGTATTGCCGATCCGTATGGTACGTCGGTGAGTGTGGCCTACGACGCGCAATACCAGGTGTCGCGGATCGAGCAGAGCAATGGAGTTGAATCGAGTACCTACATTTACCAATACATCGCTTCAGGGGAAAATGCGGGGCTGATTGACCGAGTGACCTTGCAGGTTAACGGTGGGGACGTGCGCCAGGCCGTTTACGACTATTACGGGAGCAGTGATGCGGCCGGTAACCTCAATGACCTGAAGCGAGCCAGTGTGGGTGAATATGACGCGACCATCGGGGGATGGCGGACATTGCGCCAGAGTGCCTACCATTATTACAAGACCGACAACCCCGGTGAATTTATCCATGGTCTGAAATATGAGATCGCGCCGGAGAGTTATGCGCGCATGACTGGAGCGGGGCTTGATCCCTTTACTTCTACGGAGGTGGCCTTCTATGCTGACAAATACTTTGAGTACGACAGCGACAAGCGGGTGACCCAGGAGAAGGTTCGTGGGGGAGAGGAAACTTTCGATTTTACCTACACTGCCAACACCGATGATCCCGGTTTTACCGATTACAACACCTGGTATACTAAGACGACGGAAACCCGGGTGAGTGACGGAACGATACGCACGGTCTACAGCAACAAGTCAGGGAGAACCATACTGGACAAGTTTGCCGATCCCTCGGCAGGAGGCGGCTCGGGTCACGAGTGGTATAGATATGTCCAATACAATAACCGGGGTAGAGTGACTGAGGAAGCCTCCCCCTCGGCGGTGCAGAGTGTTACCGAGCCTTCGGGAGCGAGCATGGTGTTGAGCGTGACGCTCAATGGGGCCGGGCTTATCACCGTTAACAACTACTACGTCACCACCGACATCCCCGCGGGTGAAATAGCGACCTACCTGAAGAACACCGGCGTCAAGCAGGGCGACAATGGGGCGGAACAAATTACCCGCAGCTACACTTACGACACGCACACGGTGGACGGGACGAGCATCCACTTGATGGGATCGGCTACGCAATACCCGGTGTCCGGAGGAGGTGGGGACACGACCACTTATAGCTACTGTTGGTTTGATAGCGCCAACGCCGAGATGGGATACTTTGGCTTTATAGCGATCAACGCGGATGATCTGGGTAACATCGATAACCTGATTGTTGTCGAGCAGGGGCAGAGCAGCTATGACGAGGCATCGCTGGTGGTCTTGTCCACCGGTTGGCAACGCTTTGATGACGCTACCGGGTTGGGTGCATTGAACGGGCCCAACGACGCCCAGCCCAAGGCCCGCCGCAGTTACTCGGGCCTGTGGTATGACGGGATGGGACGCAATGTGGCAAGTGCTAATTACGGCACTAATGGAGGCTTGGTGGTGAGTCGGCCGGATATCACGCCGGAGCGCAGTGACACCGTGTTGGTGTCCACCACCCATTACAAGGATGACGGGGAGAAAAACGCGAGCGTTGATGCGGGTGGAATTGAAACCCGTTGGGATAACGACGATGCAGGACGGCGCATCCGTTTGATTGAAAACTACAAGGCCTGTGGAACTGATGCCGATGAGAATCGCACCACTGAATATGCCTACGCGCCGGATGGCGGGCAGAAAAGTTTGACTTTGATCAACAGCGTAACCGGTAATCAAGTGACCAGCTGGGTCTACGGGACGACCCGGCCAGACTCTGAAATTGCGAGTTCGGGCTTGCTTCGGGCGAAGAT
>JAADHD010000039.1 GCA_013152075.1 Verrucomicrobiota bacterium
CCTCCCACCGCCAGTATAAAATGGATATTCTACCCGCAATTCACTCACCCAATTATCCGTAGTATCGGGATCGTTGAAGTTCGTCCCGAATCCGAACTGGCGTTGGTTCAGCTGCATCATGAATGCATTGACAGGATTGTCAGTCGCCGCGTATCCCGTTTCTGCAAAAACCTTTGGCCACAACTGAGCCTCAGCTACAGCCAGCTGTGCGCGGGCTTTTTCTATTCGCAAAGCGGCAGAACGAGCATCCGGATTGCTCTCCCTGACCTGCCGCAGGGACCGGCGCAAAGTCCACTGCTCCCCCTCTCCATCGCTAGCCTGCACCGCAGGCACACCTAGCATCAGCGATGAAAAACCCAATGCTCGAAGGAGCATCATTGGCCGCTGATAATTATCCCATGGATTGAACTGCAATTTCATTGCTGAATACTATTCTAGATTTGTCTAATGCACGACTTTCATTAGATAAAAGCCATTTTTGCTGGCATTAATATAGCTGTAACGTAATATATGAATGAGGCAAGTTAAATATTATGTCCCCCAAATCATCAAATAAAACCAATCTCACAATCAAGGCTTGTGAAAATTACGTTCACCCGCTAGTCTCTTGCACTTCATCCTTATACAACGATATGGCTACAGCAATTTCCACCCCTCCCAAACTAGATCGAGCTTCCCTGCAGAAAATAGCCGAGCTTTTCCGTGTTTTTTCTGAGCCCACGCGCCTTGGTATCTTGCAATTCCTCAAAGGTCGTTCGACTTCCGTGAATGAAATCGTCGAAGCTCTAGAGACCTCCCAGGCCAACATTTCCAAACAACTGCGCATACTATATGACGCAGACCTCCTAATCCGTGAACAAAAGGGGAATCAGGTTTTTTATTCGATCAAGGAGAGCATGGTTTTTGACCTATGTAGTATCGTTTGTGACAAGCTCAATCGTAGTGCCCAGGCAGGCGCCGATAACTACTACGAGATTTAATCTCATCAGATTTGGATTTCCCGGTGGACTGAAATGTCCCTAAATGGCCCTTCTTCTTGCGAGCAATCTCGATAGGCATTCCGTTTTCCCTCGCCCTAGATTTTTTTCATAATTTCCAGCCATGGAATTATCGGCATTGGCTGGGAAAGCACTTGAATTGCTACCTGTCCGCACGGACTAATAAACTCAGTATATTCAATATATATGGCTAAAGCAAAATCATCGGCGACTGTCAAAAAAAAATCCGCATCAGACGCGGATGATGCCTCGTCGGCTGACATAAGCTTTGAGCAGGCTTTGCAGGAACTGGAGACACTAGTGGAATCCATGGAAAGTGATCAAGCACCACTCGATGAGCTGATCGAAAACTATGAAAAAGGAACCCGCCTCTACGATTTATGCCAGCAGCGTTTGGAAAATGCCCAGCGCCGCGTTGATTTGATCCGCGAAGGCGCCGCATCAGATAAGAAAAAACTGCAACCCTTTGATGCCGAAAGCGAATCGCTTGAAAGAAATACGCAATCACAAGCGAATACTAAAACAGATGATGGCCAACTCTTCTGACAACGAAAATAATTCGGCACAGGAAACCGAAATAAAAGCAGAGAGTCCTGATCGCTCACTGCCCAAGGTTCAATCGGGAACTGAACTGAAAGCTTTGCCCGAGGAGCAGTTACCCGCCGAAAACATTCGTCGCACTCTCATCGACTGCCTCTCCAAAACCGGAGGGCACTTGGGGCCAAATCTAGGTGTAGTGGAATTAACGATTGCCTTACACCGTGTATTTGATACTCCCACCGACAAATTTCTGTTTGATGTCAGTCACCAGGGTTATGTCCATAAAATGCTGACCGGACGCTGGGATGCGATACACACCATTCGCCAATACGAAGGCCTAAACGGCTTCCTTTTGCGCACTGAAAGTGAACACGATGCCTACGGAGCTGGCCATGCAGGCACCGCCCTGTCGGCTGCTCTCGGGATGGCGGCAGCCCGTGATTTGAATGGCGACGACAATCATGTGATTGCCGTGGCCGGAGATGCTGCTTTTACCTGCGGAGTGAGTTATGAAGCTTTGAATAACATTGCGGAAACCACGAAAAAATTAATCGTCGTTCTGAATGACAATGAATGGTCTATCGATCGCAACGTAGGAGCCATCGCCAAAATTTTCAACGCCCTGCAAACCAGTCCCACCTATTCCCACCTGCATGACAAGGCTGCTGAATTTGTCGAAAAAATCGCCGGGGCCACCGCGCGACGGTTGGCAGGTAAAGTAGAAGAGAGCGCAAAAAACCTGCTCCTGCCAAGTGTGATATTCGAAGAGTTCGGTTTGCGCTATTACGGCCCCATTGATGGACACGATGTGAACCTGCTGGTGCAAACATTTGAACACCTGAAAAATGAAGATGTTCCGGTCATCCTGCACATCATCACTGAAAAAGGACGCGGATACGAACCCGCGCTGGTTAATCCGAAAAAATTCCACGGCCTTGGACCTTATGCCAGTGAGACCGGAGAAACCCCGGCTTCGTCAAGTCCCACCTATTCGCAGATATTTGGCGAAAGCTTGACCGAATTTGCCGGCAAAGACGAAAAAATTACCGCTATTACTGCCGCGATGCCCGGGGGCACTGGCCTGACCGCATTCCAGGAAGGCGTTCCAGATCGCTACTTTGATGTCGGCATTGCCGAAGAACACGCCGCTGTATTTGCCTGCGGCCTGGCTACCCAGGGCCTGAAACCCTTCCTCGCAATTTACTCGACTTTTTTCCAGCGCGCCTACGACATGGCGGTTCACGACGCAGGCATTCAGAACCTGCCACTACGACTGTGCATGGATCGCGCAGGCCTCAGCGGCGATGACGGCCCAACTCATCATGGTTTGTTCGACATTGGTTATATGCGCCACGTACCCAACTGGGTATTTATGCAGGCAAAAGACGAAGCTGAATTTGTCGACATGTTGTGGACCATGGCTCAATACGAAAGCGGACCGATCGCCATTCGTTATCCGCGCGGAGCAGGAACAGGAGCGAAACCAAAAAAACAGCCCGAAATTTTGGAGATTGGCAAAGCTGAAGTGGTTCAAGACGGAACTGATGTGGCCTTGTTCGGACTGGGCAATATGTTTGAACTCGCAGAGGAAGCTAAAGACAAACTGGAAGCACTTGGTTTCTCCGTGGCACTTATCAATCCTCGATGGATCAAGCCGATGGACACGGATTGCCTGGAACTATATGCCGGCAAAGCTCAGGTGATCTGCACACTGGAGGATCATGTGCTGGCAAATGGCTTCGGTTGTGGAGTGATGGAACATTTATACAGCAATGGTATTCATACCCCGGTCGAACGTATTGCTTGGCCCAATGAGTTTATCGAACACGGCAGTGTTCCCATTCTGCGCAATAAACACGGCATCACTTCCGACGCCGTGGTTGAGAAAGTCTTGAATCACCTCAAGAAACCCACCAAACAGAAAGCTGGGGCAAGGTAAGCGGTCTGCACGCTTAAGCCTACCCTCACTTTTTCAACACATCGGCGATGGCCTTCTTCAGCGGCGCCTCCATACCCGGAGCATTCCAGCACCAGCCGTGCAAATTGCCGTCCTTCTCTTCCCAGTGGCTATCAAGAGGAATATACCCTGGCGCACATTGCCCGTAACCCGCAGTCATCACAAATGAATCCGCGCGAACCTGTTGAGCGAAAAGTTGGTATTCAACGTAAATTTCCGCCGGCAGCAACAGTAGCTCCACCTGTCCGTCATTGAAGTCGAACAGGGGCAAATCAATAATCCCCGCACCACCTTCTTTTTCAGCTCGTTCCAGCCAGCTGAGACCAATCGCCGCCATGCCATGATGCCGCGCATCTCCTTCCTGAGACAAGGTTTTCACCAAAGCCTCCCGAGTGAGCCCCGGCCTTTTATTTGGCGGAAATTTCACCTTACCCGAACGGAACGCCACTGAAGTCAGGGGAACTTTTTCAGTATTTTCCCAGGCTTTGACCATGCCCTCGTACAGACGATTTGCGAGCACTGCACGATTTTCGTGTTTGCCATCGTTAAACTTCCCTGCCGTCACATTGCCCGCAGCTCCGTTGGCAAAAATTTGAAACACTCCTGCATCGTCTCCTTGTCGGCGAGCACGAGCGATTCCTGGAAAATCCGGATTGACCTTTTTGGTCTGGTAATAACTCATCGGGTGCGTTGCGTAAATACTAAGCGCGCATACCGCCTGCTCACCATTCCAGAAGCTGAGAGTTTTCAGAAAAGGGTCGATGTTGCCTTCAGGTGCAGCTATGGCTTCCGGGATTTTGCAGGCGCTCCCGCGATTGTATTTTATCGTCCCATCTTCGAGCACATAGCGGCGATTTGATGCGATTTTTTCGACCTTGCCTTTCCCGGCACCAATATGAGTCACCACTTGAGATTTTCCCAACCCCTCTCGCAACGACTTGGCAACTGCTTGCACAGAACGCTCATGAAATTCCAGATCGATCACTTGGTGCGGTGACTTATAACGCTCTAGAATTCGCTGTGCAGCCAAATCTGCCAGTGGCGTATCATGCTGGTGGATCGCACAAATCATCACTCGATCCGGATCCGTGCCCGCAGCTTTTGCCAACACCTCCCTCCACCGCTGATGAGCATCATTACGGATCTCCGCCCAGTCAATCGAACAAAACACCAGCGGCTTGTCATCGGGAGACAAAAGAACAAAGCCACGCGCCTCAAGCGGTTCCTGAATAGACTCGGCTTTTTTCCACCCTCCGGTAAACAGGGTATGCCCGAGGGGTGGAGTGACATCCGCAGAAAACGTCGCCAGACGAAAGGGCTCGCCGGCTGCAGATGTCCCTGGCGACACCAGCAGGCATAGCAACAACACACCCGTCAGGCGGACAAAAAAGCCAATGAAATGAAGATTGTAAGGAGGGGGCGGGGTTTTCATCGACTTTATCTATAGTCTCGGCCGAAAATAACTCCATACCAAAAATTCCACCACCACATTTGCCTGAATGCAGAACTGAAAAACCATTCGTCTCCCCTGCTTTCTCGGTTTACAGATATGCCACCGTGAATTCTATAGAATCAGAACAGGATCAAGCAATTATTGCCGCTGAAGATGTGTACCGCACCTTTAACATTGGCAACAGCCGCATTGAAGTGCTTCAAGGGGTTAGCTTGAAGGTTCAAGCAGGAGAAAAACTCTTCCTCTGTGGAGCATCCGGCGCAGGAAAAACCTCACTGCTATATACCCTCGCGGGCTTGGAAAAACCCAATAGCGGCGAGGTTTTTATCGACGGCGAAGCCCTTTATAAAATGAGCCGTTCCCGCCAGGCCAAATGCCGCAACCAACGCATGGGATACGTGTTTCAGAACTATGCCCTGCTACCCGAACTGACCGCTCGCGAAAATGTTTGCCTGCCGGCTCTGATCAGTGGCAAAATCGGCCTACAGCAGGCCGATGAACTTCTCGATCGTGTTGGACTGGGCGACCGCCTGCACCACCTTCCACCCGAACTTTCCGGAGGCGAGCAACAACGAGTGGCCATAGCCCGTTCCTTGATAAATGATCCCGAAATCCTTTTTGCCGATGAACCAACCGGCAATCTTGACTCTAAAACCGGCACCGAAGTCATGGATCTGTTGCTCTCTTTGGTGGACGAACAGAACAAAACACTGTTGGTTGTCACTCATGATTCCGCACTTGCGCAATCAGGAGATCGCACGCTGGAATTAACCGACGGACGAATGGTTGCCTGAACCGCCCTTCACTAGAAAAACTGACCACCAAGAATGAGCAAAGCGCTACAAATATACATCGACGGAACCCTTTGCGACGAAGACAACGCCAAGATATCCGTATTTGATCACGGCCTGCTGTATGGCGATGGCGTATTTGAAGGCATCCGGTTTTACTGTGGCCGGGTATTTAAGCTCAAAGAGCACATCGACCGGCTATACGATTCAGCTAAAGCCATTCAACTGACCGTGTCGATCAGCCATGAAGAAATGAGTAAGGCTGTCATGGACACCATTCGTGCCAACGAACTAAAAGACGGATATGTTCGCCTGCTGGTCACCCGAGGGGTAGGCAGTCTCGGTCTCAACCCTTTTCTGTGCGAACGATCTTCCGTCATTATTATCGCGTCGAAAATCGCACTCTACGATGAGGAAAAATATCAACAGGGCCTCACTCTGGTAACTTGCAGCACCCGGCGCCCGGCACCAGCCGCTTTAAGCCCTTCTGTAAAATCCCTGAACTACCTCAATAACATCATGGCCAAGGTAGAGGCGCTCAACGCCGGCGCAGAAGAAGGCGTCATGCTCAATGAACAGGGTTTTGTCGCCGAATGTACCGGCGATAACGTTTTTGTAGTTAAAAGTGGCAAAATTTACACCCCACCGGTGACAGCCGGCGGCCTCAACGGAATCACCCGGCAAGTTGTCATGCAACTGGCCCATGATGAAGGCTTCGAACTTTTGGAACAAGACCTGACCCGTTACGAACTTTATACCGCCGACGAGTTTTTTCTGAGTGGAACGGCAGCCGAAATCGTCCCGGTGGCAAAGTATGACGGACGCATTATCGGAGAGGGTAAAATCGGCCCGGTGACCCTCCGCATGATGGAGTTTTTCCGTGAATTGACCCAAACAACCGGCATGCCAATTTATGAGTAGGCAGCCTCACCGCCTCGACAACTCTATTGGGATGAACCTTTACAAAACCAGTGTATTTTGAATAGTCGAAGGGTCCCCATGACGCTTCCCTGTTAGAACGATGAACTGTGATTCCTGCCATAATGAAAATGCAACCATCTACCTGACGCAATTGGTCGAGGGGAAAATGCAGAAAGTAAACCTCTGCGGAAATTGCGCTGAGGAGAAAGGGGTGACTGATCCCACCGGTTTTGATTTGGCTGATTTATTGGAAGGCGCAGGAACAGAAACCACCACCCCGGCAGTGGTGGTTGGCGAAGATGGCGAAAGCTGTGAATTCTGTGGCTTCACCCAGGTGGACTTCAAAAAAACCGGGCGCTTCGGGTGCGGCCATTGTTATCAGGTCTTCCGCGAAGGGCTGGACAATTTACTGGAAGCCATGCATCGCAACTCCGAACATCACGGCAAGGTGCCTGAGCATTTTATCGATACCGCTCCCCCGGAGGGGTCCGACTTAACCTCAGGCATTTCAGACTTACACGCGCTATTAGACGAAGCTATCAAGATTGAGGACTACGAAGAAGCTGCTCGTTTGCGAGACTCCATCGCTCAACTGGAAGACGTGGACAAAGTCCTCGGCGAAGAACCAAAAAAACCTGAATGATCCCTCCACAATTTTCTTTCAATATTATCTGCCTGTAATTGATATGATGCGTTTCTCCACACTGTTAAGGAAACCGGCTGAGTGGATGCGAACCGACGGCCCGCATAACGATATTGTTGTTTCTAGCCGCATACGCCTCGCCCGCAACTTGTCGGAACATGCCTTCCCAGGATGGGCGCACCCAGAAGAAAGACTCAAGTTGCTGGATATCGTCCGCCCCGCTGTGGAAAACCTTCCGGAGATGCAAGATGCCTTCTCACAGGAAATGACCAAATTGTCAGCTATTGAAAAACAGGTGCTTGTTGAACGCCACCTCGTCAGTCGTGAACACGCCGCCAAAAGTAGCGGTTGCGCCACAGTGATGAACCGCAATCAGAGCATCAGCATCATGATCAATGAGGAAGATCACTTGCGAATTCAATCACTGCGACCAGGCCTGCAACTGATGAAGGCCTATCAAGTGCTGGACAAAATCGACGACGAGCTCGAAAGTCAGCTGCCCTACGCCTTTGACCGCAAATACGGCTACCTGACAGCTTGTCCTACTAACCTTGGAACTGGATTGCGAGCTTCGGCCATGTTGCACCTACCCGGTCTGGTATTGAGCGATCAGATCAATCAAACCATACAGGCAGCCAATAAAATCGGACTGGCCGTGCGCGGTTTGTACGGGGAAGGCACTGAGGCTTTAGCTAATTTGTTCCAGATTTCGAATCAGACAACTCTCGGTCAGGATGAGAAATCTATTATCCAACACCTCGACAAAGTGATCTCCCGTATCATCGACAACGAGGAAAACGCCCGGCGAAAACTGGTGGAGGATCAGCCCACCATGCTTCAGGACCAGATTGGCCGGGCCTACGCCACTCTGCGTTTCGCCTATATTATCCCCTCCAAGGAAGCGATGAACTTTCTTTCCATGATCCGGCTGGGGATCGATCTGGGAGCATTCAACGCTGAAGAACGTGATGTTATCAACGTTTTGCTGACTGAAATTCAACCCGCTCACCTGCAAATCGAGGCCAAACGCAAGCTGAATGCGGCCGAAAGAGACGTGCTTCGGGCAGAAATTGTGCGCAGGCATCTAAAAAACCTGACTGAACCCTGCTTTGATGATATATTACACAAGGACTTAGATGATGAATAATTTCACCCCAAGAGCTCAACAGGTACTGGCACTCGCGCGTAAGGAGGCTGATCGTTTTAATCACAATTATGTCGGGACAGAGCATTTATTGCTCGGCCTGATCAAACTGGGACAAGGCGTTGCCGTTAATGTACTGCAAAAAATGAGTCTCGACCTCGAAACCGTGCGAATGGAGGTCGAAAAACAAGTCGGCAATGGCCCGGAGACCAAAATGGTCGGCAACATCCCTTATACTCCCAGAGTAAAAAAAGTGCTGGCTCTCGCGGGTAAAGAAGCCAACGCGCTTAATCATTCTTATGTAGGCACAGAGCATATCCTGCTCGGCCTGTTGCGCGAGGGCGAAGGGGTAGCGGCACGTGTCCTGAAAAATCTGGAGATTGATATCGAACGCACCCGTAATGAAATTTTACACGAACTCGATCCAAATTTCGCTCCTGAAGAAGGCGAAGATGGAGAGTTCGATGAGGGAGCGCCCGTCGGAGGCAAAAAAGATTCCAAAACTCCCGCACTGCGTGCTTTTGGACGCGACTTGACTGAGCTGGCTCAGGAGGGAGAACTCGACCCTGTCATCGGTCGTCAGGAAGAAATCGAACGCGTCATTCAAATTCTCTGCCGCCGGACCAAAAACAACCCGGTGCTGATTGGTGAAGCCGGTGTTGGTAAAACTGCAATTGTGGAAGGCCTTGCCCAGGAAATCAACTCTGGCAATGTGCCGGAGTTATTACGAGATCGCAAAGTCATCACTCTCGATCTTGCTTTGATGGTAGCTGGCACCAAATACCGTGGTCAGTTCGAAGAGCGCATCAAAGCCGTGATGGATGAAATCCGCCGGGCAAAAAATGTGATCCTGTTTATCGACGAGTTACACACAATCGTCGGAGCTGGATCAGCGGAAGGCGCCATGGATGCCTCCAATATCATCAAACCCGCGCTCAGTAGAGGAGAGTTGCAGTGCATCGGCGCTACTACGTTGAACGAGTATCGTAAATACATCGAGAAGGACGCCGCTTTGGAACGCCGTTTCCAAACTGTAAAAGTGGAAGAGCCTAATGTTGAAGACGCGATCAAAATCCTGCATGGACTGCGATCAAAATACGAAGCTCACCACAAAGCTCACTACACGGACACCGCTATCGAATCCTGCGTGAAACTTTCAGAGCGTTATCTGACCGGTCGCTTTCTGCCCGACAAGGCGATAGACATCATGGACGAGGCCGGTTCAAAAGCTCGCATCGGCGCCATGACACGCCCGCCGGAGTTCAAGCAAATCGAGAACCGGATCACAGAAATCGTCAGCGAAAAAGAAGCTGCGATTAAGGATCAAGACTTTGAAAAAGCCGCCGCCTTGCGTGACCAGGAAAAAACGACACGCACTGAACTGGAGAAAAACCTCGAGCAGTGGCTGGCAGAAAACGAAGAAAACATCGTCGAAGTAATCGAAGACGACATCATGGCAGTGGTCTCCAAATGGACCGGCGTGCCACTGCAGAGAATGGAGCAGAAGGAAGCCGAGCGCTTGCTCAAAATGGAAGATGAGCTCAAGGAAAAAGTCATCGGACAGGATGAAGCCGTCACGGCCATCAGCAAAGCCCTTCGCCGTAGCAGGGCAGACCTGAAAGATCCGCGACGCCCCATTGGCTCGTTTATTTTCCTCGGACCAACCGGTGTTGGTAAAACTTTCCTCGCTCGCAATCTTGCCGAGTTCATGTTCGGCGATCCGGATTCTCTTATCCAGATCGACATGTCCGAATACATGGAGAAATTCACTTCCAGCCGTCTGATCGGTTCGCCTCCGGGCTACGTGGGGTATGAAGAAGGCGGACAGCTCTCTGAAGCCGTTCGACGTCGGCCGTATTCCGTGGTGCTGTTTGATGAAGTAGAGAAAGCACATCCGGATGTCATGCATCTGTTGTTGCAGATCCTTGAGGAAGGAACTGTAACTGATTCGATGGGCCGCAAAATCGACTTTCGAAATACAATCATCATCCTGACTTCTAACGTCGGAGCGGAACTGATCAAAAAGCAAACCTCGCTCGGCTTCGGAGCCATGTCTGAAGATGACGATGGTTACGAGGGCATGAAGGAAAAAATCCTTGAGCAATCGAAAACAGCTTTCAAACCGGAGTTCCTCAACCGCCTCGACGACCAGATTGTTTTCCACATGCTCGGAAAACCGGAACTCGAGAAAATTATCGAGCTCGAGATCGCAGCCGTGCTCAAACGCCTGGCTGAAAAATCAATCACTCTCGAACTCAAAGAGACCGCCAAGGATTTTCTGATCAAAGAGGGTTACGATCCAGAATACGGTGCACGCCCAATGCGCCGCGCCGTAGAAAAACATCTCGAAGACCCGCTGGCGGAACTTTTATTACGTGGCGATATCCACGAAGGGGACACCCTGGAAGTGGTTCGTGATCCGGATGAAGAGCTCAAATCCCTTAAATTCACAGCCACCGATCACAAGGATCCAGGCCGCGAAGAAGCAGAGCCCGCCGAAACAAATAGCTGATCTAAGTAGGCTTGGTCAAGGTGTGTTCTCTTGCAACCACCTTGGCTTCATAGGGAAAGGTTATGGGCATAAGATGAAAACGCACATTTCGTTGTTTTTATGCGTAGTGATTTCAACGTGCATTCTCTTTGCAGAAACAGAATCGGCACCATTAAAAATTGTCAGCGCCGCACGCTCACAAGTTGGAAAAACCCTTTATTATGACGGGGCTTATAAGTCGTTAGACTATCCCAATGGCGACGTTCCCCTTGAAGTGGGAGTTTGCACAGATGTGGTCATCCGCGCCCTGCGTTCAGGATTAGATCTGGATCTTCAAAAGTTGGTTCATGAAGATATGAAAGCTCATTTTTCGAGCTACCCGAAAATCTGGGGACTCAGACGGCCTGACAAGAACATTGATCATCGCCGTGTTCCCAATCTGAAAACCTATTTCAAACGTAAGGGTTATGCCTTGCCTATTTCTAAAAACCCCAAGGACTACCAGCCCGGCGATCTGGTGACCTGCATCGTACCCCCGAATCTCCCGCACATCATGATTGTCAGCGATACAAGCAACGCTGCAGGTCAGCCCTATGTGATCCATAACATCGGTCTGGGAACCCAGGAGGAAGAACGTTTGTTTGATTTCAAAATCACCGGCCATTTTCGATTGAAGGTGAAATGAGTTCACTTTCACGCCAGCGCATTTCCCGCTTGTCACGGGATAAATCTTTTTTATTCCGCACTAGCATGGGAATTCTCGCTGCTGCCTGCGCCATCGGATGGTTGGTCTCAATGTTGACCACTAAGCACGACATGAAGTCCATGCTGATTGCGGCGAACAACGATCCGGAAAAGCTGGCGCAAATCATCAATCAAAAACGAGACCTCGATGCTAAACAGGTAGCCACATGGATACGTCGAGCCGAGCGCATCATGTTAATGGTGTCGATACTCAACTCCCAGAAAACCCCGACCGAAGGACTTACTGCAGAAGCACTTGTAGATGACAATCCTCAAGGCCTTAAATCACCTTTGCCGATGCTGGAGGATCTGATCTCCGATGCAAAAAAAGTAGATGCTTCCGAACGCATGTTATTACTGAATCTGGCCCGCGGCTTGTATGCCGACGAAGCCGGGGCAGAGGAAGCTCTGAGCAATTTGCGCCAGTCTTCATCAATGACTCCTCCGGTGCGTTTCGCCAATGAGTTTTACGCAGACCTGTTGCGTCAAGCCGGCAACACGGCAGACAGCGAAGCGGAAGCATACTATCTTCGCGAAGCAGAGTTTTTCGTGGATGCCGAATACGCCCGCAACCAAATAGTTCAAAACCTGATATCGAATAAAGATCAGCAAGGCTTGCGAAAAATTCTTAACAACCCGCAATACCTTGATTCTTTGGATGCGCACAGCCGAATGGAAATAGCGGCAATTCTCAGGGATTGGGGTGAACTGGCGCGTGCCGTCATCCAATATGACTACGAGCGCAGTAGCCTTGGGGGCTACATGCTCAGTTTTTTTGTCGCCATCCTATGGATAATCATCATCGGACAATTTGCCGGCTTTGGCAGGCGACAAGTCATCCTCTATACCGCGGCCATGATTCTCGGTATTCTAAGCGCAAGCGCCACGCTTTTTGCAGTTGTTATCCAAGACAATATTCGAGGCTTCACTATGGAAGGCGATGTTTGGCACCAACTCACCTATTGCATCGCGGGAATCGGTTTGCGGGAGGAAACGATCAAATTATTATTCTTTGTTCCCTTGATCCCCTTCCTATGGCGACGTCCGGAAATTGAAAGCTTGATCGTTGCAGGATTTGTTGGCCTCGGTTTTGCCGTCCAGGAAAACATTGGTTATTATTTGGGAGAAAATTTTTCGGCCTGGTCGCGATTTTTCACCGCCAATTTTTTCCACATGGCCATGACCGGCCTACTGGGTTTGGCACTGATTCAGTTCGTTCGCTGGCCACGCACAAGATGGGAAGAACTGCTGGCCACCTTCCTGGCCGTGGTGGTGATTCATGGGCTCTATGACGCTTTAATCATGATCCCGGAACTGGCTGAAAATCTATCCATACTCAACCTGGTGATAATGGCCCTCATCGCCTACCGGTTTTTTGACCAGGCCGAAGCGCTAGCCCACCCTGGCAGAAATCGCAACAGCTCACCACTGGGGGTTTTCATCCTCGGCGGCGCTCTGCTGGGTGGCATTGTGATGATTTCCTCCTGCTGGGGATCTCCATTCCGGGAAGCTCTTATTGGTTTCCTGGATTCGGGATTGGGCATCGTGCCCGTAGTTTTCATCTTCATTAATCGCTTCCGAGACGCGTAACGCCTCACTCCATCCCGGACCACCGGGCCGGAAACACGCGATTACAAATTTCCTTCGATTTTCTCATACCCTCCCCTCCTTGAATTGACTATCTTATCGCTATCATGAACGCCGAAAAACCTTCTTCCGGAGCACTCTCCGAGAAACAAAGCCAAGATACGATTGCGATTGAGAATCCTTCGACTTCGCCTCCCGTATCACCAACTCGTAACCCTATCAAAACGTTCGCCATAGTCCTGCTGGCCCTGACCCTCATAGTCGGAGGCGTCAGCGCTGGCTGGTACTGGTATTACTTTCACGCGCGGGCTTTTTCACCCGTCGAACTGTCTCAAAATGAGCAGCTGGTGATGGATGGAAAACTCGAACTCGCTGGCGGTGATGCGGTATTTGCTAAAGCTGGCGCTTTGGAATCTAACGACAAAGCCATCGCTGTTCGCAAAGAAGACTCCAGAACCATCATTTTTACCGAAAGAGAAATCAACGGGGTCTTGCATCACAACACTGACTTAGCCGACAAGCTCTACATTGATCTCAAAAAGGATGCCGTAATCGCCAAAATCGTCTATCCCGTCCAAGAAGACATCGCAGTGGTAGGCGGCAAAACCCTGCGTGCCAATGTCACCATGCAAATCTATCTCGATGACAGCGGCAAACTGCAGATCGCGCTGGGAGATGTTACCGTCAGCGGTATCCCTCTTCCCAACGCCTGGCTTTTTGACGCCAAAGGCAAAAACCTCATCGATCTGGATTCAGGCCCGGATGGGACCGGACTGCTGAAACGTATAGCAGACGGCATTGCCGATTTTAAAGTCGAGGACGGTCAGATAAAAATCCGTCTTAATGAATAGTTTATTATCCTGATAAATAGGACATTATACCCACAATCCATTTATGAGTGACAACAACGAAGACAAAGCAAAGCCTGACGAAGCGAAGTCAAATTCCCGGCAGAGTAAAGCATTGCCCAAAAAGCGCAGTAAACCAAGATCCCGGAAGCCCTCGGAGACCACTACAGATAGCCGCAAAGAAGTTAAGGAGACTGGACAATCTCCCGCAGCCCCCCCCGCAACCGAAAAGCCCGCGAGCTCGGATGCCCCCACTCCCTCTGAACGCAAACAACCCGCCCGGCGTCCGGCAAAAAAGCAAACAAGATCCAGACAGACAC